>JAYVCM010000429.1:0-2903 GCA_043749955.1 Limisphaerales bacterium
GCGGGCTTGGTTCGAGCCGAGACGGTGCTCGGCGTTCCGGCGGCAATTCCAGCTTCACCGGCAAATCAGTTTTGTTGCGGACGAGAATTCTTTTTTTCCCGGCAAACTCGGCGAGATAAATTTCGTCCGCGTTCGTCAGCGGCTCGCTGGCATCGAGGACGTGCAAAATAAACTCCGCCTGCGTGAGCGATTCGCGGCTGCGGCGGATGCCTTCGAGTTCAATCTCATCGCGTGCCTCGCGCAGACCGGCGGTGTCAATGAAGATGACGGGCAGGCCGCGGATGTTCGCGGTCTCCTCAATCGTGTCACGCGTGGTGCCGGCGATGTGTGAGACGATGGCGCGGTCACGTCCGAGCAGTTGGTTGAGCAGGCTGGATTTGCCCGCATTGGGCCGGCCGACAATCGCGGCGCGGATGCCGCGACGTAAAATTTGTCCTTCATTCGCCGTGCGCAATAATTCGTCCATGAAGGCGATGCCGTTTTCCAATCGCTGCGATAGTTTCTCTTTCGTGTCCGGCGAAATATCTTCGTCAGGAAAATCAATGTGCGCCTCGACATGCGCGAGCGTGAGCATCAGGTCGTCGCGAAGCTGGTTGATGCGCTGCGAAAGTTTTCCGGCGAGCTGCTCATTGGCGGCGGCGAGCGCGAGTTCGGTGCGCGAATGGATCACGTCCGCGACGGCCTCGGCCTGGGCGAGGTCAATCCGGCCGTTAAGAAATGCGCGTTTGGTGAACTCGCCGGGTTCGGCGAGGCGCGCGCCGTTGGCGAGCAGCGTGTCGAGGACGAGCTTGGCGGGCAGCAGTCCGCCGTGGCAGGAAATCTCGACGGTGTCCTCGCGCGTAAACGTGCGCGGCGCGCGCAGGACGGCGAGCAGCACTTCGTCAATGACTTCAAGTTCCCCCTCACCCCCGCACTGCGCTCCAAAGCTTCGAGCGGCGGAGCGGCCCTCTCCCCCAACGGAGGCGAGGGAGTCGGATTTTTTTTTGCGGACGATTTTACCAAATTGAATCGTGTGCGTCGGCGCGGCGGACGGCTGCAACGAACTTTTGCCGACGGGCAGAAAACTTTTGTCCGCGATGGCGAATGCCTGCACGCCGGAGAGGCGGATGACCGCGAGGCCGCCTTCCCCGAGCGGGGTGGCGATGGCGGCGATGGTGTCGTCGGGAAACATTTTGGATTTACGATTTAAGATTTACGCGCCGCCGGTTTTGCCGTGCGTAAATCGCAAATCGCATGTCGTAAATCAGACGTGACGGCAGTTGCCGGCTTGATTTTCCGCATCGCGCCCTTGCAAAAAGAGCCGCGCCTTCTCGTAGCTTTTCTTGTGCAGGTAGTGCAGCAGCACCGGGTCGGTGGCGCGCGGAAGCTGGTGCGTCAGTTCGTCCAGGCGCGCGAAGACCGGCAGCAGGCTGGGTTTGGGATTCGCCGTGGGCATGGCCTTGACGGTTTCAGCCAGATGCAGGAGCGACGCGAGGATTTCTTTTTCAACGGGGGAATTCATGCGCGTAATAAATCATTGGCCGAGGAATTTGCCGAGTTCCCGCGTGAACCACGAGTGCGTGAAATTGAACTGCCCCAGCAGGAACATCGCCGTCAACAGGCGGGTCATGCCGGACGCCAGCACCACGATGAACACGGCGGAAAGATAGATGCCAAAGGCGTGCGCGGGGTCCGGTGACAGCACGCGCGGGACGCCCTGATAGAGGATCCAGATCGTCAGCACGATGCCGATGGCCCACGGGACGGCCGGGGGCATCGCCGGCCCGGCGTTGAGCAGATGCAGCAGAAACAGCGGGCTGAAACTGTAGGCCACGGTGGTGAAGACCTGGAGGTAGGTGCGCCGGCCGTGAAAATTCTGGCTGGCGACATGCAGGAGCGCCGCGCTGATGAACACCACCGCGAGCAGCAGCAGCGCCTGGAGAATTTCAAAGTGCAGGACGGTCGTTTCGGAAAAGACCCGGGTCTTTTTGAAATACGGCTGCCACTTGCCCCATTGCAACAGGCCCCAGCCCTCGACCGCCGTGGCCAGCAGGATGATCGGTAGCAGATACGTCAGCAAAATAAAGACGTAGCCGCGCCGGGCCTGGGCGATGCGTTCCCACGCCACGCCCGGCTCAAAAATCAGGAAGAACACCCTAAACATCGGCGTAAATCTAAACGCGAACAGCGGACGTGACAATAAAATCCGCTTTCACCGGCGGGCGGCGCGTGCTTAACTCCGCGCGTGAAAGCAAGAGTTGACCTCGGCATCTGGAGCAAGCTGACGCAGGGGGTGATCGCCCTCGTGGCGGTGGCCATCCTCCTGCTCATCGGCCTGAAATTTCTCCCCATCATCCACCAGAACGAACGGATGCGCGCCAAAATCTACCAGCTCGACGCCAAGCTCCAGCAGCAGGAGGCGACCGCGAAAAAACTGCAGGCGCAGATTGACGCGCTCCGCAACGATCCCAAAACCGTCGAGCGGATCGCGCGGGAAAAACTCGGCTACGCGCGCGCGGATGAAACGGTGGTGCGGTTTGAAACGAATGCGCCGGGACGGTGACTCACACCGTCATGATTTCTTTTTCCTTGGCGACCACGTGGGCGTCAATCTTGCCGACGTATTGATCGGTGAGCTTCTGGATTTCCTTCTCGGTCTTTTCCTGATCTTCCTCGCTGGTCTCGCTGGCCTTGACGGATTTTTTCAATTCCTCCATCGCGTCGCGGCGCACATGGCGCACGGCCACGCGGGCGTCCTCGGCCATCTTCTTGGTGATCTTCACGAACTCCACGCGCCGTTCCGCGCTCAATTCCGGGAAGGTGACGCGGATGATTTTCCCCTGCACCACGGGCGAGAGGCCGAGGTTCGCCTTCTGGATCGCCTTCTCAATCGCCTGGATGCCCGTGATGTCCCACGGCTGCAC
>JAYVCM010000430.1:0-13811 GCA_043749955.1 Limisphaerales bacterium
GTAGGGCGGCGCTGCCGCGCCGCCGTTTTGGGAGTTTAAGAATTGGATGGCGGCGCGGCAGCGCCGCCCTACCAAGAAGATTTGTCCGCCAGATTATGAAACAGACCCGCCGCCAGTTTGTCCGCACGCTGTTCGTCGCCACGCAGGCGACGGTCATCGGTTCCGTGCTCCCGCGCCGCTTGTTCGCGGCGGACGCCCGAAGCGGCGGACTGAACTTCCTCGTCTTCGGCGACTGGGGCCGCAAGGGCGAGCAGGACCAGCTCGATGTCGCCGCGCAGATGGCGGTGGCTGCACAGGATCTGGCCGCGAAGTTCGTCATTTCCGTCGGCGATAATTTTTACGAGAACGGCGTTTCCTCCGTGGACGATCCGCAATGGCAGTCCTCGTTTGAAAAAGTTTATGCCGCGCCGTCGCTGCAGGTGCCATGGCATGTCGTCCTGGGCAACCACGATTATCATGGCAGTTGCGACGCGCAGATTGCCTACAGCAAGACCAGCCCGCGCTGGACGATGCCCGCGCGCTACTTCACGCGCACTGAAAAAATTGATGCCGACAGCACGGCGGAATTTTTCCACCTCGACACCACGCCGATGAAGGTGGGCGACGATCTGGCCATCTCTCCGCTCAAACTTCATGCGCAGGACAACGAGAAGCAGCTCGCGTGGTTTGAAGCCGCGCTCGCCGCGTCCAAGGCGCAGTGGAAAATCGTCGTCGGGCATCATCCGGTTTATTCCGGCGGCGAACACGGCGACACGCCTTACGTCGTCAAACACATCCTGCCGTTGCTCGAAAAATACCAGGTGCAGGCCTACTTCAACGGCCACGACCACGACCTGCAACATCTGCAGGCGGGCAAGGTGAATCTCTTTTGTTCCGGTGCCGGTTCCAAGCCACGCGTGACCAGCAACACCCCGCACACGAAGTTTGCCAGGGGCGGTTGCTCCGGGTTCACCGCCGTGGCGTTGCACGCGGACACGCTGGACGTGCGGATGATTGATGACCACGGCAAACTTCTTTACACGACGAGCGTGCCGCGTGTTCCGGCTTGAGCGGATTTGATTTCATCGCAAGCTGGTGTGGTTGACGATTGGGTGGAAGCAACACAGAAAGGGTTAAACATGAAGACACTGATTGGGATTTCTATTTTCCTTGCGACGATTGCCCTTGCACGCATCGTTCAGGCGCAGATTCTCGAAACGAACCCGGCGGCCGGCCCGCTGGCGGCGACCAACGTTCCGGCCGCCGACAGCGGCCCGCTCCTGCCTTTGGTGGAAATGCACGATGTTCCCATCACGGCGGCGATCGCCAATCTCGCCCGGCAGTTGGACATCAACTACATCATTGATCCAAAGCTGTTCGCGTCAACCGATGCCTCTGGGAGGGCGCTGGCAGAACCCGAGGTCAGCTTTCGTTTGCAGAACGTCAGCGCTCGGGAAGTTCTCACCCGGATGCTCAACTTGCGCAACCTTGTCCTGCGCGAAGACCCCGTCACCCGCGTCGCGCGCATCACCCGCATCAATCACCCCACGCCGGTCGTGGATGCCAGCCTGCTCGGCATGGATACGAACAATCCGGTTTTGGCCACCAACGAAATCATTCCGTTGATTCAATTTTCAGACGTGCCGCTGGATACGGCGCTTGAAAATCTCATCCGGCAAAGTCAGGTCGAGGTCAGGCTTGACTCACGCATCACGGGAGCCAGCCATCCGCCCGACAGCCGGTTTGTTCCGGCACCGCTGGTGTTCATACGCTGGGAAAACATCTCGGCGAAACAAACCATCGTCGCGCTCTGCCAGAATTATGATCTGATCATCGTCAAGGATGCCGCGACGGGCGGCCTGCGCATCGAACCGAACCCCAGGGTGAAAAAATGAGCGCGTCATGATCTCGTTCATCGTTCCCGCGCACAATGAACAGGCGGGGATTGGCCGGACGTTGTCGGCGATCCATGACGCCGCCCGCAGCGTGGGCCGGCCGTATGAAATCATCGTGGTGGACGACGCCTCCACCGTCGCCACGGCGGAGATTGCCCGCCAGCGCGTCCAGTCAGGCCGGCGGGTATTTCGCGGGGGGCGGAAAAGCCGCGCCGGAGAAACGCGCGGTCACGGTTTGTTGCCGGGTTCGCCGACCCGGAATTCCACCGCGTTTTTGCGGACGACGTCCGCCTTGACGATGTGCATCCAGCCCTGGTCGCGTTCCATGACGTATTCCAACTGCCAGTTCTGCCAGCCGCGCCGTCTGGCTTCCTGTTCCGCGACGATCGAGGCGGCGCGCTTCACATAAATGATGCGTTGCGAGCCTGCCATGGAAACGCCCTGGTTCACGGTGACGGTGAAATGCGTGTCGCCGCGGTCCTCGATGAAATATTTCGGCGCCGTCGGGAGGTCTTGATTGAAGTCCTTGTTGAACGAACGCGAGTCATGGGTGGCGCAGCCGGAGCCAAAAAACACCAGGGTGGCGTTGAGCAATAAAAAACAGAACAGCCAGCGGAACAGGTTTGTTTTCATGTCAAAATCCTAGCAAGTTCCGTCCCGCTGGCAATCGGGAAAAATCCTGCAAAAAATTTGTCAGAGCGGCGCCGGGGGCATGAGGAATTGAACCCGGTGTTCCGGCGGGTTTCACCTGGTTCAAAAGCACGGGCCGAACACAGACGGGATCTCTTTGACGCGCCGGCTCAAGTGGCCGCAAAAAAAACAAAGAAGTTTTTAGACGCCGTAATTGACTGCGCTGAACAGGTGACGCCCGACCAGTGTTTTGGTCGTAAAAATTTCAACAAAAGCTCGCCAACGCCTTTTCAATCCTCTGCATCACCTGGTCTTTACCCAGCACTTCGAGCAGGTGGTAGAGGCTCGGGCCGTGGGGATGGCCGGTGGCGGCGAGGCGTGTCGGGTGGATGAGCACGCCCACCTTCACGCCGAGTTCGGTGGCGGTGGCTTTCAGCGTGACTTCAATGCTCGCGGCGTCGAACGTCGGGAGTTTGCCAAACGCGTCGCGAACTTTTTCCAGGCGCGGTTTGTTTTCGGGCGCAAAACTGTTCTGCGCAGCTTCGGGGTCGTAGCTAAACTCGTCGGTGAAATAAAATCCAGCGTAGGCGGAGAGTTCGGAGAAAGTTCTTATTTTGCCACGACAAGTGTCGAGCGCGGCTTTGACATGGCTGGTCTCGAAATTATTTGTGTCAACGCCGGCCTTGGCGAAGGCGTGGACGGCGAGTTCGTAAAAGCGGTCGGGCGCGAGTTCGCGGCAGTATTCGCCTTGCAGCCAAAGGAGTTTCTCCATGTCGAACTTGGCGTTGTGCCGGAGAATCTGCGGCAGGTCGAAGCGTTCGATGACTTCGGCGAGCGGCATTTTTTCCAGATTGTCCTTGGGCGACCAGCCGAGGAGGCAGAGATAATTGTCCACGGCTTCGGGCAGAAAACCTTCGTCGAGATACGTCGTGAGGGAAGCGCCTTGGTCGCGCTTGCTCATCTTGGAACCGTCGCCGTTCAGGATGAGCGGGAGGTGCGCATACTTGGGCGGCTCGACGCCGAACGCGCGGAAGAGCGCGATGTGCTTGGCGGTGTTGCTCAAGTGATCTTCGCCACGGATGACGTGCGTGATGCCCATCTCGAGGTCGTCCACGACGTTGACGAAGTGGAACACGGGCTGGCCGTCGGAGCGCACGATGACGAAGTCGGGATCAATTTCTTCGCGGTCGGTGAGCGGCCGCACGACATCGCCGACGACGAGGTCGGGAATCGTGATCGGCTCGCGGGTCATCTTGAATTTGATCGCGCCTTCGTGTTCATAGGCGAGGCCGCGCGAGAGCAGGGCTTCGACGCGCGCCTGATAATTTTCCTTCCGCTGGCTTTGAAAATACGGGCCGCGCTCGCCCTTGCTCGCGCCGGTGGCGTCGCCGGTGATGGGGCCTTCATCCCAATCCAGACCGAGCCAGCGGAGGCCGTTGAGGATCACGTCCACGGCTTCCTGCGAGTTGCGCGCGGCATCGGTGTCCTCGATGCGCAGCACGAACGTGCCGCCGGTGTGGCGGGCGTAAAGCCAGTTGAACAAAGCGGTGCGCGCGCCGCCGATGTGCAGATAGCCGGTGGGCGAGGGGGCAAAACGAACGCGAGGTTTCATGGATTTATTTTAACCACGGATGACCCGGATGAACACGGATAAAAATCCGTTTCGGGAATTTATTTTCCGCCGCGAAGATTTTTACGGACAGCGGTTCCGAGCAGCAGCATGGCCCCGGCAAGGGCGAGCGCGCCCGTCGCCGGTTCCGGCACGGAGGTTGGCGTGGTGCGTTCGTAGGTGAAGCCGCCGCCGTTGCCGCCCCAGGCAGTGAATTTGATGCCGAGGTAGATGTCGTCGGTGATGAGGTGCAGCACGGCGTCCCGGCCGACGGTCGCGGGGGGATTATTGGCGGCCCAGGTCTGCCAGTCGGTGTAGGTCAGCGAAGCGTAATTGGCCAGCAGCCCGAACGCCCACGCGGTGTCGGCCGGGCTGGAGTTGAAGGCGTAGCCGCCTTCGCTCGCGGCGTTGAAAAGCCCGCGCCGCGTCGCCCGCGTCAGCCAGATGTTCGCGGTGAGGTGGTCCTGGCTGGCCAGTTGCGTCCAGTCCGAGCCGGGCAGATTGATGAACGTCAGCACCGGGCCGTTCCAGACGATGGTTCCCTGGGCGCGGGCCGGAATCCGGGCGCCCAACGTGAGCAGTAAAACCAATACGGAAAAAATGAGCGCGCGAATTTTCATCAGGACTGGTGAAATAATAAACGGCCTTGGCGACAAAGTAAAATGTTTGCCCGTAGCGGGTGGTGGCCGGTTTGGAACGGAGCGCGGACAGCCTTGTCCGCAAGTGGCTGCGTCTGGGTTCGCGCGGACAAGGCTGTCCGCGCTCCGATTCAACTTCAGAATTTCAAATCCAGCGCCAAGCCGAGGCCGCCGTTGAACTCGTCGTATTCGGCGGTGAGGGCGTCGTCGGACGCCTTGGTGTTGTAGTTGAAGAACACGCGGGCGCTGCCGAATTTGCAAAAGTTGTAGAGCAGGGTGACGCCGACGGCGTTGATGAAATCGTTGCGGTCGGAAGTCAGCAGGGTGTTGTTGGCGTAGTTGGAATACTGGAACCGGTAAAACGGCTGGAGCGACAGCCGCCGGCACAACTGCCAGTTGAAGGTGATGAAAACGGCGTTGTCAAAATGGTCGTTGAGGTCGGTGCGGCTGCCCAGCACGGACGGGACTTCGGAAAAGTGGAAGTCCACCTGGTCGCCGACGGCCAGCAGCATCGAGTCGTTGATCGGGAAAAAACGCTGGATGCTGGCGGCGGGGAGAAACTCATTGTAGGTCTCGTGGTAGCCCGACTGGCTCAAGAGGCGGGTGTAATTCGCGCCGAGGCTGGCCTGCCATTTGCCGACCGCATAGCGCCCGCCGACGAAGGCCGTCTGCGCGTTGAAGTCGAGCGGCGAGAGGCGGCTGTTCTCGTAGTTATACCACTGGCTCGAAAAGCCGATGGTGCCGGCGATTTTTCCCGGCCCCAGGTTCATCGGCGGCGGGGCGAACGCGGCCTGAGCGGTGTTCACAAACACCAGGCTGTGGATGCCGGCGCCTTCCTGGGCGAAGTTGGCGTTGTCGGAATAAAACACCTGGCTGTCGAGCAGCACGTCAAAATATTTCGTGCGCGGATTGCTGCGGAGGATGCGCTGTGGCCCGATGTCCTCGTTCTCGCCCGCGTAAAGTTCCGGCGCATTGTTGGTGATGCCGCGCAGGCCGGGCAGGGGCATCTGCTGCTGCAACGTCTGCCGGTTGTTTTCGAGCTGCTGCACGTTGGCCGGCTGCGCGTGGATGGAAAAAGCGCCGGCCAGGCCGGCGACGACAACAAAAGCCCTTTTGAATTTCATTTTAAGATTTTTTCTTTGATAAAATTTCCCAGTTCTCAATGGCCATTGGCGTAAGAATAAATGCCCGGCGTGCTGCCCGGCCCGCTGGAAAGGTTGATCTGGCTGGCGCTGGTGATGGCCGATTCGCCATAGCTGACGTTATGCAGGTTAAGCTGGCCGGGAGTATTGACCTCTGCATTGACGGAGACCTGGCCGGTGTGCGTTCCAAAGTTGTCTATGCTGCCATCGGCAAACGACACATTAAAAAGGTTGATGGTGTTCGCGTCCATGTTGACCGTGGCAAACGGCGTGAGGTCGGTATTGTTGACCGTGATCAAGTTCGGCGCGTTGAAGTTCGCCACGGCGTTGCCGCCGGTGGTGAACTGCCCGGCGCTGTCCAGCAGGATGCCGTCGCCGGAATTCACCGTGAGGACACGCATCTGGAAGGAATTGTTATGGAAGGTGACCGAGCCGGAGGTGGAGGTGAACGACGCGATGCCGTTGTTCGCGCCGACACTGATGATGGAGTTTTTGACGTTGATGTCATGCGCCGCCGAAAAAATCGCGAAGCTGCTGCCGGTGAGCGTGCTGGCTTCAATGGTCAGGCTGCCGTTCGCGGGGCCGAAGAAAAAGGTGTTCGCGCTGGCGCTGGAATTGGCGAAGCTGAGATTGCCGGCCGTCTTCAGGCTCAAGCCGCCGAACGTGTGCAGGAAGGAATTGTTTTTCACGAGGATGTCCGAGCCGAACGCGAGCGAGGTGTTGCCGGAATTATTCAGCAGCGTGTCGCCGTTCAACGTGAACGCGCCGGCGGCGGTGAGTTCGAAGTTGGCGATGTTCGCCGTGATGGTGACGTTCGGCGCGACCAGGATCTGGTTGCCCGCCGCAAGCAGGAAAAAAAGGCTGTTCACGGGCGAGAATCCGCTGAACGTGACGGAACCATCAAGGTTGATGTTGTTCGCCGCGACCAGGTCGAATTCCTCAACATTGCCGAACGGGGACATGTCCACCGTCAGCGCCGGCCCGCCGTCGTTGTTGATGAAAATGTTTTTGGCGGCGAACCCGTTGAACGGCTGGCCCACAAAAAAATTATTGTCCTTGAGGATGAACGGCTCGTCCAAAAAGATGCGGTCCGGCGGCGTGGGGATCAGCGCGCTGGTGAGCGAAGACTGGTTGATGGTCGCGTCGGCGGCGAGCGCGGCGTCCACGCCGGTGAGGTTGACGAAGGACTGATCCAGCGCGTTTTGCAGCGTGTTCAAGTCGAGCACCTGCACCTGGTTGGCGCTCGCGTCGTCGCCGACGCCCAGGCCGGTGTCGCTCAACTTGCCGGACTGGATCAGTTTCAACTGCTTGTCAATCTGCTGCTGGATCAGCGGCAGCGAGGCGAGCGGCTGGTTGAAGCCTTTCACCAACTGGCTGTTCTGCGTCAGGCTGTCGAGGCGGAAAACAATGATCGGCGAAAGCTGGCTGCCGCCGGGCAGCACGAACGACATCTGGCCGGGGGCGAGATTTTGTTTGAGCCCGTTCAAGAATTTCAATTCCACCTCGCCTTCGAGGGCGAGAACCTTGAAGCCGCCGCTCGGCGTGGTCGTGATGATGAGCGTCGTGCCGAGAACGGAGGCCGTCGCCGAACCGGTGTGGATGGTGCCGCCGCCCTTGCCGTGCGGCGAATGGAACAGCAGGCTGCCCTGCTTGAGATCAATCGTGCGGTTCGCGGGGTCGAAGGAAAAAATCGTGTTTGCGCCGACGCGGGTGACAGTTTCATCCGGGGCGACGAGTTCCGCGCGCGAGGCCGCGCCGGTGCGGAGGATGTCGGGCATCTTGAAGGCGTCGTTGACGGCGGCGGATTTTTTCGCCTGGTCGGCGGCGGAGATGATCTGCACGTCGTTGACGACCTGCGTGACTTTGGATTGTTTGAGATCAACGGCGTGGCTGGTGGAAACGGCGGTCAAGCAGCCGAGACACAATGAAAGGACGGACAGTTTTTTCATAACATTCCTATGGGTTGCTAGTTCACCTCACCGACATGATGATTTTCTAATTTAATGCAGCGGCGGGGTCAAACTTTATCTGATTATATCACGCGGTCAAAACTCCGGCAAATGCGGGTTTTTCAGCCGGAACCGTTTGATCGGAATTCAACGCAAAGACGAAACAAACCGCCGGATTGATGGATGGGTGGATGATTGGATTGATGATGCATGCCGGGCGTTCGTCTCGACCATCCAGTCATCCACCCATCCATCAATCCGTTTTTGCGCCTATTTTTCCGCCAGCGTGAACGCGCCGTCCCAGTCCTGCGGGATCGGGCTGCCGGTCAGCGCGGCGCAGCGCAAAACATACATCTCGCACAGATAATCCTCATGGCCGATCTCCTTCTGCACCGTCTCAAACAGCGCGATGGCCGCCGGAAATTTTTGCTCGCGGTAAAGCCGGACGGCCGTGTGATACGTCGTCAGCCACGGCGGCGGCGGCTGCGAACGGTCGCTGATCAAAAGATAAGTTTCGACCGGCCGGGTCTTGCCCTTGAATGCGATGGCCCCGACGCGGCGGTAAATAAAATGTTCGCGCGTCAGTTTTTCCGCTTCCTCGCCGATGAGGATGTCCGTGTGAAATTGCTTGGTCGCGCTTTCCAGGCGCGCCGCGAGATTCACGCCGTCGCCGAGCACGGTCAGTTCGGCGCGTTCCTTGGAGCCGATGTTGCCATAGACCACTTCACCGTGGTTGACGCCGATGCCGGTGGCCAGCACCTGCCGGTCGGGATTGTCCTTCCACAGGGCATTTAGCTTGGCAAGCCCCCGGCGCATTGCCAAGGCGGCGGTGACGGCGCGCCGGGCGTCTTCACCGTTGCCCAGCGTGTGGGTGTCGCCCCACGCGGCCATGATGGCATCGCCGATGAATTTTTGCAGGGTGCCGCTGTTCTTTTCCTGGATGATGTCAACCATTTCAGCAAAATACTCGTTGAGCTGGGCGACCAGCTTGGCGGCGTCGGTTCTTTCCGTCATCGTGGTGAACCCCCGGATGTCGCTGAAAAGAATGGTGACCGGTTTCTTGATCCCGCGCAGCGATTCTTCCACCGAACGGCGGTCTTCCAGAATTGCCTTGGCGACATTTTTAGAAACATAGCGGTTGAAGATGTTCCGATAACGCCGCCGCTCAAGCTGCTCCATTGAATATTCAAAAATGATTGCGAACGAGCCGGTGCCGACGAGGCAGAACAGCGGCGGCATCATCGAGACAACCACGTTGCCGTAGGAAAAGGCCAGCTGGCACCCGACGACAAACGCCACGGTCGCGCCGACGAGCAGCAGACCTTTGAGCAGCGCCTGTGGAATGCCGAAGCAGACGATCAGGGCGAACAGCACCGCGGCCAGTGCGAGCCAGAAATTGGTCTGCTCGGTGGTTTCCGTGAGCCAGACGCCTTGCAGCACGGCCGCCAGCGTCTGCGCCTGGATTTCCGGCCCCGGCATTTCGCCGAACGGCGTGACGTGAACGTCGTGCGAAATAATTTCTGTCATCGGGCCGACGATGACGATCTTGTTTGAGACGGCCAGCCCGCCCCTGAACGGCGGCTTCTGCCAGAGTGCGTCCACGAACATGTTTTCCACCGGCCACGCGCGGTAGGTTCCCGACGGGCCTTGAAAATTGATCAACGTTTTTACCTCCGGCGGCGGCGTGGCGGTTTTGCCCTTGAATTTTTCGGCGGCGCGCGCCGTGATGTGCGTCAGGTTGTCGGGAACATGTCCCGCGCGGATTTCGTTTTTCAGGTAAGTGACAATCCTGGGGTCAATGCCGGGCATCTCCGCGGTTTCCCGTTCCGTCGACGTCCGGTAGCGGGCGCGGCGAATGGCCCGGTCAGCGTCCGGCCAGATGGTCACCAGTCCCGCGATGGACTCAGTGCCGGGCAAAAGCAGCCGCGTGTTTGGCTCCGTCAGTTTTTTTGTCTGACCGACGGAACCTTCGTCGTCGGCGAACAGTTCCCCGATGACGACGCGGTCTTTGTATTTTTCCAGCGCCTTCGCAAAAATTTCATCGCCGTCCGTCTCGCTGGCGAAAACAAAGTCGAACATCACCACCTTCGCGCCGGCGCCCATCAGCTTTTCCAAAATCGCCGCATGCACGCTGCGGTCCCACGGCCACGGCGACTGCATTTTTTGCAACGTCGGCGAAGCGGCGATTTCCTCCGGCGCGAGCGCGTCGAGCTGGAACGAAGTGCTGCCGATGCCGATGAGTTTGATGTCCGGGTCGGACAGGGTTTCCTTGCGCAGTGTGTAGCGGTGGTCAATCAACGCCCCGTCCGTCATCTGCCAGAGGTGCGACTTCGTGAGCCACGCGGTCTGGGTGAGCCAGAAGACGAGGATGCCCACGATGACGACAATCCACTTCGGGCGCTGAATTAAAAATCGGACCATGAGCTTTTGAAAAACCGGCAGCGGTTAATTCGCAGGCCACCGCGCGCAGTTCAAGGAAATAAAAAAGGCGCCTCGATAAATCGAAGCGCCTTGGGTGGGGGCGGGAATTATTTGCCGCCGAGGATCGCGTCCTTCGCGGCCTTGGCCACGCGGAACTTCACGACGCGCTTGGCCTTGATCTGGATGGCTTCCCCGGTCTTGGGGTTGCGGCCCATGCGGGCGGCGCGGTTTTTCAGAACGAGCTTGCCGATGCCCGGCAGCGTGAAGGTGTCTTTCGCGTGCTTGTAGGCGAGCGCGGCGATGGAGTCGAGGATCTCGACCGCCTGTTTTTTGGAGAGTCCGTTTTTCTCCGCGACGAGCGCGGCGATTTGAGCTTTGGAGAGTGCTTTTGCCATATTTGTTCTCTTGGTTGTTTGTTTGTTGTTGTTTGTTCAGTCCGAAAGTAACCAGACCTGATGCGAGTAAAAATCCAATGCGCGCAGCACGCAAGCGAAAAAATCAAAAAAAACGCAGTTTTTTTTCCAGCCGTTTGCGGCGGGGCTTGACTTCGCGGGGCAATTTCCGACCATTCGCGCGTGGCGCTCTTCACCATCCAGAACGAATTCCGCTATGAAATCGTCCGCAAAATTTTTGAGGGCGGCATGGGCATCGTGTATGAAGCCGAGCAGCACGGCTCGCGCGATTTCGTCAAGCGGGTGGCGATCAAGATCATCCGGCCCAATTACGCGAGCCAGAAGATGTTCATCGAAAACTTCGTCGGCGAGGCCAAGCTCGTCGCCGACTTGATCCACACCAACATCGTCCAGACCTACCAGCTCGGCGAGACCGGCGGCGTCGCCTTCATCGCCATGGAACTGATCCGCGGCGTGAACCTCGAGCAGTTCACCCACCAGCTCGCCGACAAAAACCGCACGCTGCCGAAGGATCTCGCGGTGTTCATCACCAGCCGCGTCGCGCGCGGCCTCGCCTACGCCCACTCGAAGGCCGACAAAAACGGCAAGCCCCTCGGCCTCGTCCACCGCGACGTGAGCTTCAAGAACATCATGATCGCCTTCGAGGGCGACGTGAAGCTGACCGATTTCGGCATCGCCAAGGCCAAGGGTTTTCTCACCGACCAGGAAGGCGAAGTCGTCGCCGGCAAGCCGGATTACATGAGTCCCGAGCAGGCGGACTTTCAAATCACCGACCGGCGCTCGGATTTGTTTTCCGCCGGCGTGGTGCTCGCGCATCTGCTGCTGGGCAGAAATTTGTTCAAGGGCGCGACCGCCGAGGAATCGCGCAACCGCATCCTCAACCAGCCCATCCCCGATTTCCGCGCGCTGGATCCGCGCATTGACGACCGCCTCAACGACATTTTGCACCACTGCCTCGTGCATGATCCCAACCGCCGTTACGACAATGCCGACCTGTTGATGCACGATCTGGAGTTTTACATCTACGGCACCGGCTACGGCCCGACCAACGAGACGCTCGGCAAATACATCCGCGAACTGTTCGGCCAGGAAGCGCCCAAGGCTCTGCCCGAAGACCCGCAGTTCAAGACCATCGTGTTGGAAGAAACGGCGCGGTTGAAGGAAACCAACACTTAATTTCATGAAACGGCCCGTCTCCTCCGAGATCAAGCTCGGACTCATCCAAACCGAGGTGTCGGCGAATCCGGCCGCGAACCTCAAGAAAACCCTCGCCCTCGTCGCCCGCGCCGCCAAGTTGGGCGCGAAGATCGTCTGCACGCAGGAACTTTTCCGCTCGCAGTATTTTTGCCAGAGCGAGGATCACGAAAATTTCAAGCTCGCCGAAAAAATTCCCGGCCCCACCACCGAAGCCTTCCAGAAGCTCGCGAAGAAGCACAAGGTCGTCATCATCGCCTCGCTGTTCGAGAAACGCGCGTCCGGCGTTTATCACAACACCGCCGCCGTCATTGACGCCGACGGCTCGCTGCTCGGCATCTACCGCAAGATGCACATCCCCGACGACCCGTTGTATTACGAGAAATTTTATTTCACGCCCGGCGACCTCGGCTTCAAAACGTGGCAGACGCGCTACGGAAAAATCGGCGTGCTGATCTGCTGGGATCAGTGGTATCCCGAAGCCGCGCGCCTGACCGCGATGCAGGGCGCGGAAATTCTTTTCTACCCGACCGCCATCGGCTGGCATCCCGGCGAAAAGAAAAAATACGGCATCAAACAGCACGGCGCGTGGGAAACCATCCAGCGCGCGCACGCCGTGGCGAACGGCTGCTACGTCGCCGTGGCCAACCGCATCGGCCACGAGATTCTCGACGGCGTGGGCGGCGACGGCATTGAATTCTGGGGCCAGAGTTTTGTGGCTGGCACGTCCGGTGAAATCATCGCCAAGGCCGGTTCCGACAAGGAAGAGATTTTGATCGTGCCCGTGGACCTCGCCAACGTGGACACCACGCGCACCCACTGGCCCTTCCTGCGCGACCGGCGGATTGATGCGTATGGAAATTTGACGAAGCGGTTTGTGGATTGAGCGCGCTATCCAGTTATGGCTGAAAATCCAATTCCATCGAAGTTTGAATTTGATTTGGGAGATTACGGCGATGTCATATCAATCTCCTCTCCCCAAGAATTTACCGCGTGGATTCAAAACGAACTAGATGCTTGGAAATGGTTGAATATAAGTGGGGTTCCTCAAGTCAGTGA
The DNA here is from genome assembly GCA_043749955.1 of Limisphaerales bacterium. Taxonomy (GTDB): domain Bacteria; phylum Verrucomicrobiota; class Verrucomicrobiia; order Limisphaerales; family UBA11358; genus UBA11358. Next base: position 12,930 of record JAYVCM010000430.1, read on the forward strand.
AATATATGAGTCTCATCACCGATTTTACGCAAATCAGCTTCAAAATCTGGTAAATCAATGGACGAATTCCCGCAGTCTGGTGTAGGTGGAAAGATTCCAGTTTTGAGCTTCCGGCTTAAGCGTCTGCAGCGGGCTGAGGTCTTTGCAGACGACCAATTCGCCTTGGCGCGAACTTGCAACTTTGGCCCGCGCACACTAACTTTCGCGGCTTATGGAAAAAGTTGTCATCATCGGATCGGGGCCGGCCGGCTGGACGGCGGCGCTTTACACGGCGCGCGCGCAGCTCGCCCCGCTCGTGCTCACCGGCAAACAGCCCGGCGGACTCCTCACCACCACCACCATCGTGGAAAATTTCCCCGGCTTTCCCGAAGGCGTGGACGGTTTTGAACTGATGACGCGGATGCAGCAGCAGGCCGAACGCTTTGGCGCGAAAACCAGTTTCGGCGTGGTGGTCGAGGCGGCGGATTTTTCCAAACGCCCGTTTGCGCTCACGGTGGACGGCGAGAAAGTCGAGGCGGAGACCGTCATCATCGCAACCGGTGCGAGCCACAAGCATCTCGGCGTGCCGGGCGAACATGAACTGGAAAACAAAGGCACGACTTACTGCGCAACGTGCGACGGCGCGCTGCCGATGTTCCGCAACCAGCCGCTCGTCGTCGTGGGCGGCGGCGATTCCGCGTGCGAAGAGGCGATGTATCTCACGCGCTTCGGCTCGATTGTTCATCTCGTGCATCGCCGTGATTCGTTGCGCGCGTCGAAGATCATGGCGGAACGCACGCTGGCCAATCCGAAGATCAAACCCATCTGGGATTCCGCCGTGACCGAGGTGCTCGACGTGAAGCAGGACAAAGTCACCGGCGTGAAATTGAAAAATCTCAAGAC
>JAYVCM010000431.1:0-4510 GCA_043749955.1 Limisphaerales bacterium
GTGAGGAGCGGCTGCGGGGGCGCGAGAGTCCAGCGGAATTTCATTTAATGCTTGTTGAAGCGTGAAGAGTTAAAGCGTTGCAACGGCGCGGCGTCAACCTCTTTCACGCTGCAACGCTCCAACGCTTCAACGCTTCAACCGTTTTTCCCGCTTGGTGGCGGCGATGGAAGCCAGGATGGCGGTCGTCAGGATGGCGGCGATGACCAGCAGCGAGACGACGGTGGAAATCTCGAACTGAAACCACAGCGGCGCGTGGCCGTGCAGCGGAGTAAGCAGCATTTTTGCGCCGATGAAAACGAGCACGACGGACAGGCCGATCTTGAGGTAGCGGAAATAATCAATCGCGCCGGCCAGCACGAAATACAGCGAGCGCAGGCCGAGGATGGCAAACACATTCGAGGTGAAAACGATGAACGGCTTGGTGGTCACGGCGAAAATCGCGGGGATGGAGTCGAGCGCGAAGATCAGATCGGTCGTCTCGACCATGAGCAGCACGAGCGCGAGCGTGGTGAGCATCCGGCGGCCGTTGGTGCGGACGATGAATTTCTCGTTGTGCTCCCCTTCGGCGATGGGGAAAAATTTCCGGGCGAGCTTGATGACCGGATTTTTTTCCGGCTCCACGCCCTCGTCGTCGGTGAACAGCATCTTGATGCCGGTGAAGAGAAGGAACGCGCCGAAAAGATAAAGCGTCCACTGGAACCGTTGGACGAGCGCGGCCCCGCCTAAAATCATCAGGCCGCGCATGAGCAGCGCGCCGAGGATGCCCCAGAACAGCACGCGATGCTGATACTTCGCGCCTACGCGGAAAAAGGCGAAGATGAGCGCGATGACGAAGACGTTGTCCATCGAGAGGGACAGCTCGATGATGTAGCCGGTGACGAATTCAACGGCCTCCTCGCGCCCGCGCAGCGGCACGAGCGCGCCGGCGAAGAGCATCGCCAGGATGCCCCAGAACACCGACCACCGGAGGGCCTCCTTGAATTTGACGACGTGCGCGGTGCGATTGAACACGCCGAGGTCCAGCGCCAGAAAAAACAGGATGCACAGGATGAACCCCGCCCAATGCCAGGGTGTGATTTGAATCAGGGCCAGCATGGGGTTCACTTGGAAAGCATTTTTAGGATGTGCCGGGCGAGATGTTCGTTGATCTCGCGGTGGCGCGGCACGGGTAGTGGGACAGGCTTCCAGCCTGTCAAGGTGGTGAACACAACGAAAAATATTCTAGGATTCATGACCAAACAACTGGACAGGCAAGATGCCTGTCCCACTACCGCCAGCCTGCCGCCAGCTTGGAATGCGGATTCGATTTTTTTAATCAAGTCGCGGCGCTTCACGCGAGTTCCAGTTCGGCATGATGGCGGACACAGGGAATTTCACCGGAAGACAAGTCGCGATAAAGGTCGGACAGATGTTCCTTCAAGTCAGCCAGCGAAGTCCCTTGCGTCAGGTAATCAGGAAATTCATCCAGATAACCCAGCCACGCCTCGCCATCCTGCCAGTAGGTGAAGTCTTTATTCTTCATGCGTTCAATTTGTCACGATGCGCAATTGACGCAAGCGATTTTTACACCTTCGCCGACGCGGAATTTTGCAGCCCCACCTGCGAGGTGCCAATGTTCGGGCGTTCGCCCTTGTGCCACTTGAGCACGATCCAGCTCGCGATGTAGATGGACGAGTAGGTGCCGGTGATGATGCCGATGAGGAAGGTGAACGCGAAGTCGTTGATCGCGCCGCCGCCCCAGATGAAGAGCACCGCCGTGGCGATGAACACCGTGCCGCTGGTGATGATCGTGCGGCTCAAGGTCTGGTTCAACGCGTGGTTGATGATCTCCTTGAACGAGCCTCTCATGCCGAGCTTCAAGTCTTCGCGGATCCGGTCGAAGATGACGATCTTGTCGTTGATGGAAAAACCGATGATGGTCAGCACCGCCGCGACGACCGTGGCGCTGAACTGACGTCCGGACACGGCGTTGGCGAGACAGAAGATTCCCAGCGTCAGCAGCACGTCGTGCAGCACGGCGAGAATGGCCGCGACGGCGAAGGAAAATTCATAGCGGAACGCGACGTAAATCAGGATGCCCAGCATGGCGCACAACGCCGCGATGACCGCCGACTTCTGGATCTCCTTGCCGACGCTCGCGCCGACATTGAACCCGCCGATGGCCTTGAACTGCGCCGCCGGGAATTTTTCCGCAAGCACAGACTTGACCTTTTCCGCCGTGCCAGCGGACGACGTGACGCTCAAGTTTTCTTTCCCGACGGAAATGTCCTTCTGATACTGCACCTGGGCGTCTTTTTCGCCAATGGTTGCAAGGGCGGAACTGATCTGTTCCTGGCTCACCTTCTGCGCGTAGCTGAAGGTCGTGCTGTCGCCGCCGAGGAAATCCACGCCGAACAATTTCTCGCCGCGCACAAATCCACCGTAGCAGATGGCTCCAATCGCAAAGATCCAAGTCAGATAGCACAGCGGCCGGGCCACGGCCATGAAGTTGAACTTCGGATTCTTGATGACGTGCAGCATGTGCAGCGATTTGATGAGGTTCCGTTCCACCAAAAAGTTGAAGATGAGCCGCGTCACCACCAGCGCCGTGAACAAGCTCGCCGCCACACCGATGGTGAGCGTCACGCCGAAGCCCTTGATTTCGCCGGTTCCCATCCAGATGAGGATGACGGATGAAATAAGCGTGGTGACGTGCGAATCAAAAATGGTTCCGAACGCGCGCGCGTAGCCGGCGTCAATCGCGCCGCGCAGGGATTTTCCTTTCGCGAGTTCTTCCCGGATGCGCTCGTAGATCAGCACGTTCGCGTCCACCGCCATGCCGACGGTGAGCACCATGCCCGCGATGCCGGGCAGCGTGAAGGTCGTGCCCGCCGAACACATGACGCCGAGCAGAATGATGAGGTTGGTGATGAGCGCGATGTTCGCCGCGAGACCGGCGAGAAAATAATAACCGAGCATGAAAATCGAAACGAAGATCACGGCATACATCGAGGCATTGATGCCGCTCTTGATGTTGTCCTTGCCGAGCGTCGGCTCGACATCCTTCGACGAGGCGAGGGTCAGGGGCGTCTTGAGGGGGTTTTGCAGGACGTTCACCAGGCCGCGCGCCTCGTCCGGCGTGTAATGGCCGGTGATCATGCCGCTGCCGGTTTCAATCGGGCTGTTGATGTTCGGCGCGGAATACAGTTCGCCGTCCAGCACGATCGCCATGCGATGGCCGACATTGGCGCGGGTGATGGCGCCAAATTGCTTCCCGGCATCCGAAGTCAGTTCAAAATTAATCTGCAAGTCACCCAGGTTGCCATAACTTAGGCCGGCGTTTTTTATGATGTCACCGGCCAGATAATCCGGCGCGGAGCCGCTGGCCGGACGTTTTTTTATGACCACCGCTTCCAACTTCGTCTTACCGCCGGGCAATTGCTCGACGTGTTTCAACACTTCAAATCCCGGCGGAACCGGGCCGAGCAAACGTCCCGAATTTTCCTCCACAATGTCGTAGCTCTTGTCATGGACCATGCGGAATTCCAAAAACGCCGGCTTCTTGATCGCATTGATGGCGCTCTCTTTGTCCGCCGGCGACAAGCCCGGCAACTGCACGAGAATCTGGTTTTGGCCGGCCGCCTGGATGACCGGCTCGGCCACGCCAAACTTGTCAATGCGCTTCCGCAACACTTCAATCGCCTGGGACAACGCACCACTGACGTCCGCCGCGGCCACTTGATTCGTGCCGCCCGGCCCGCCGAGCTTGGTGGTGTCCATCTCCACGAGATAGGCCGTGCCGCCCTGCAAATCCAGGCCGAGCTTGATCTTGCCCGACGACTCGCGCTGGAGGCGGTTCAGGATATACAGGTTCGGGCGGACCTGGTTGGTCGCCGAGATGCCCGGAAAATATTTCTGGATCTCGTTCGTGCCGATGGCCTGTTGCAGCGCGGCGAATGTGCTGTTCGTCCCGGTCTTTTGCAGCTCGGCGGCCTGCAACAAAATCTCCTTGAACGCCGCGTCCTGGTTCTGCGCGCGGCTGGTGAATTCGGCAACCAGGTCGCGCGACGTGGGCGGATACACTTCATAGACCGCCCAGAGGACGATGCAGACGACGAGGATAAACCAGCTGAAATTATTTTGCTTCATGGCCGTTTAAGATTCTGTGGCGGTGCCGGGTTCGAGGATTTCGGTGACGGAGGATTTGGTGACTTCAAACTTGGAATCGGCGGAACGCAGCATGACCGCCCGGTCCTTGACCGTGATGACCGTGCCGATGAGGCCGGACGCCGTGACAACCTTGTCGCCCGCCTTGAGCGCGGCCAGCATCTTGGCCTGCTGCTTGGCGCGCTTCTGCTGCGGCCGGATGAGGATGAAATAAAACACCACCACCAGCAAAATCATCGGCGCGAACTGCATGATCAGGTTCGGCGGCGGGCCGGCCGCCGGGGTCGGGGCGTCCGCGAGAATCACATTCAGAGAATTTAAGTGCATAATTTGAAAAACGGTCGGACAGTTTAGGAAAGCCGAC
>JAYVCM010000432.1:0-2676 GCA_043749955.1 Limisphaerales bacterium
AGCCGAGAATGGTCACGCGCGATTCAAGCTGCGTGAGTTCCTCCAGTTGCTTCGCCAGCCGCATCGTGTTGCCGCTGTGTCGGACTTCGAGCGTGGCGATTTCATTCTTGGCCTCTTTTTTGTCGTGCAGATTTTTCGCACGTTCGAGTTTTTTCTCGGCGGCGGCCAGCGCGCGGGCGTCGTCCCGGCTCATCGCACCTTCCGCCACGGCGACGATGCTGAAATTTGTCCCGGCCCGGCTGCGACGCTTGATGGCCTCGGAAATTTTCTCCACGTCGTAGGGAATTTCCGGAATGAGAATCACGTCCGCGCCACCGGCAATGCCCGCGCCGAGCGTGAGCCAGCCCGCGCGATGCCCCATGATTTCCGCGACGATGATGCGATGATGGCTGTGCGCGGTGCTGTGCAGGCGGTCAATCGTCTCGGTCGCAATGTCCATCGCCGTGGCGAACCCAAACGTCGAGTCGGTCATGGCCACGTCGTTGTCAATCGTCTTGGGCAGCGTGATGATGTTGAGTCCGGCCTCATGCAGGCGCAGCGCGTTTTTCTGCGTGCCGCCGCCGCCGAGGCAGACGATGCAGTCCAGCCCCCATTTTTTGTAGTTGGCGACGATGGTCTTGGTCATGTCCTGCGTGCGGCCGTCAATGACCATGCGGTGCGGCTTGTCGCGGCTGGTGCCAAGAATCGTGCCGCCGACCGTGAGGATGCCGGCGAGCGTGGTGCGATCCAGCTTCACCCGCCGGTTCTCGACGAGGCCGCGAAAGCCGTCGCGGAAGCCGATGATCTCCATGCCGTAGAAGGTCAGGCAGGTCTTGCCGACGCCACGGATGGCGGCGTTGAGGCCGGGGCTGTCGCCGCCCGCAGTGAGGATGCCGATGCGTTTGATTTTTTTGCCCATGACGGAAACGATTTGAAACCGCCAAGTTTTTTTTGTCGAGCAGAAGTTTGGAGAATTTTTCCTGGTTCTTGCTGAAACCGGGGTGCATCTGGACATCGTTCTTACATTTCAAGTGAGAATACGAAACCCTTTGGCCCAGACAGGCGAGACGCACCGTCCTACGTTGTTGGCGGCTTCGCCGCCACCGTAGGACAGTGCGTCCCGCCTGTCCTCATCCGTAAAAAAAGTGTCCAGATGCAGCCGCTCGCAACCGGTGTCAATTATTTCCCCCGCGCCGCCGCCGCGTCGCGGTATTTGTAAAACGACGCGATGATGCTGAACAAGATGGCCACGACGAAGGTGAGTCCGGCGTAGAGGAGAAAACGGTTCGTGCTGACGGCGGCATCGCCGCTGGCGCTGGAAAAGATTTTGGTGATGAGCGTGACCAACAGGTTGCCGAACGCCACGGTCAGCAGCCAGAAACTCATGATGGTGCTCTTGAGTTCCGGCGCGGCTTCGCGGTAGGCGAACTCCAGCCCGGTCGTCGAAATCAAAACCTCGGCGGCGGTCAGGATGACATACGGCACGGTCTGCCATAGGATGTTCAACTGCGCCCCGTGTTCGAGGCGGGATTGCAACGCGGCGACGACGAGATACGAACCGGCGGCGAGAAACATCCCGTAGGCCATCCGTTTGAGCGGCGCGGCGAAGCGGCCGATGTGCGGATAAATCCCCAGCGTGAACAACGGCACCAGGATCATCACGATCAGCGGGTTCATGGACTGCATCTGTTCCGCGCCGATGTCGAGGCCGAGGATTTTGGTCGGCACCATCTTTTCGCCCTGCAAAACCCAGGTGGAATTGGTCTGGTCGAACAGCGACCAGAACACCGGCACCAGCGCGAAGATGAACAGGATCGGCGGCACGGATTTTGCCGAGTCAATTTCCTGTGCGCTGAAACGGCTGCGGGCGGCGTCCCAAAAATCCTTGCCCGCCTCGCGCTTGCCCGTCAGCGCGGCGAAGAACACTTTGAAGAAGCCGGCGCTTTTCGTTTCGCGGCTGGGCGGAACGCGGACGTAATGTTTTGTGCCCAGCCAAAAGATGAACGTGGCGATGGCCATCAAAATTCCCGGCACGAGAAACGCGAGGCTGTAGCCGTGATGGTTTTTGATCCACGGAATGACGAGGAAGGCAAAGAACGAACCGAAGTTGATGGACCAATAAAATGCGCCGTAAGCTTTTTGCAAAAGATGCGACTGCTCCGGCTTGAACTGGTCGCCCATGAAGGCCGAGACGCACGGCTTGATGCCACCGGAACCAAACGCGATGAGCGACAGGCCAATCCCCAGGCAGATCATCTTGCCATGGACGCCGCCCGCGAAATCGCTGCACGCCAGCACGCCGTGGCCGGCACAATAAAAAAGCGAGACCCAGAGAATCGTGCGGTAGCGTCCGATGATTTTGTCCGAGAGCCACGCGCCGAGCAGCGGCATGAAATAATTGGCGAAGACGAAGAGATGGATGATTTCCGTCGCTCTGTCCGTGCTTTGACCGAGTCCGCCTTTCATCACGGCGCCGGTGATGTAGCCGGCGAGGATGCTCCTCATGCCGTAATAACTGAAACGTTCGCACGCCTCGTTGCCGACGATGTATTTGATCTGCGGCGGCCAGCGGCGGGCGGGAGTTTTAACTTCGTCGGTCATGGTCAAATAATTTTTGAAAGCCTACGCGACACAGCAGGCGGTGAAAAGGAGGATGGTGCGTAGCGTCAGGCATCCTTGCCTGACGTAGAGGGCGGC
>JAYVCM010000433.1:0-5369 GCA_043749955.1 Limisphaerales bacterium
CCGGGCTGGTAATACATCTCGATGCGGCCGGGGCTGGGGCGGAAATCGTCAAAGGGGTCTTCGGCATTGATCCGGCATTCGATGGCGTGGCCTTTAAATTCGATCTGGCTCTGCGAATAACGCAGCGGTTCGCCCATGGCGATTTCAATCTGCGCCCGCACGAGGTCAATGCCGGTGACTTCCTCGGTGACGGGATGCTCGACCTGGATGCGCTTGTTGACTTCGAGGAAATAAAAATTGCCCTTGTCGTCCACGATGAATTCCACGGTGCCGGCGTTGGTGTAGTTGGCCAGTTGACAGAGGCGGATGGCGGCTTTGCCCATCTCCTTGCGGAGCTTGGGAAATTTTTGATCAATGAGCGGCGAGGGCGATTCCTCGATGAGCTTTTGATTGCGGCGCTGGACGGAACAGTCGCGTTCGCCGAGATGGATGATGTTGCCCTTGTTGTCGCCGAGCATCTGGAACTCGATGTGATGCGGGTTCTCGATGAACTTCTCGATGTAAACGCCGGAGTTGCCGAAGCATTTCTCGGCCTCGGTGCGCGCGGTGTGGTAACCCTTGACGAGCGAAATGTCGTTGTGCGCGATCCTCATGCCGCGTCCGCCGCCACCGGCGACGGCCTTGATCATGACCGGGTAGCCGATTTTCTTGGCGACCACCAGCGCGTCCTTTTCGTTTTCCACCGTGCCTTCGGAGCCGGGCGGCGTGGGGACGCCGGCTTTCTTGGCGAGCGCGCGGCTGACGGCCTTGTCGGACAGCGCGTTCATGGCGCGCGAACTCGGCCCGATGAAGCGGATGTTGCAGCTTTCGCAGACATCGGCGAAGTGGGCGTTCTCGGAAAGAAAACCGTAGCCGGGATGGATCGCATCCACATCGGCCACTTCCGCCGCGCTGATGATGCGGTCAATGCGCAGATAACTTTCGGATGAAGCCGCCTTGCCGATGCAGATGGCCTCGTCCGCCATCTGGACGTGCATGGAGTTGGCGTCAATCTCCGAATACACCGCGACCGTGCGGATGTTCAGCTCCTTGCAGGCGCGGATGATGCGGACGGCAATTTCTCCGCGATTGGCGACCAGGACTTTTTCAAACATGGGCTTTAGAAATGCGGTTTAAGAACCGATTCAAGTCGGGCGGACTTTATACAATGGCTGGCCGAACTCGACGGGTTTTCCATTTTCGACGAGCATCTGCGTGATGACGCCTTTGACTTCGGACTTGATCTCGTTCATCACCTTCATGGCTTCGATGATGCAGACGACGGTTTCCGGGCCGACTTCCGTGCCGGGTTCGACATAGGAAGCCGCCTCGGGCGAGGGCGAACGGTAAAAAGTCCCGATCATCGGCGACTTGATATCAATCTCACCTGTGCTGACTGGCGTTGCGGCAACCGGAGCTGAAGCTGCAATTGCCTGGGCCGTCATCGGCATGGGAACTGGAATCATTGCGGCTGAATCATCGGTTTGTGGAACAGCGGGCGTGCCGCTGCTCAAACCGCGCTTGAGCCGCAGTTTAGAATCCTTTTCTTCCAGTTCAAACTCCGTGATGGAGTTTTTCTTCATCAAATCAATGATTGCCTTGATGTCTTTTAAGTCCACGATGCGTTTTCGTTAAAGCTGTTTTGGTTTTTGGCGAAATTGCCGTTTTAACTCAACAATCAGAAGTCCATTTGAGCCTCTGTGCCTTCGAAAGTTAAATTACGATGGCATCCTATTTGGGTCGGTCTGAATCGTCAAGCCGCAAATAAAGAAAGTTCTTCACAGTTTATCCCCAGTTTGAAGGCTTTTTCTATTCCACTTTAACGTCAATGGCAGCTTCCAGCCCTAAAAGATACGATTTTGCGCCGAATCCGCAGATTTGACCCCGGCAAACCGGTGCGATGAGCGACTTGTGCCGGAATTCTTCCCGCGCATGAATGTTGGAAAGATGAATCTCAATCGTCGGCACGCCGACGGCGGATATGGCGTCGCGCAGAGCAACACTGGTGTGGGTGTATGCAGCGGCGTTAATGACGATCACATTGAATTTTCCTTTGGCCTCCTGAATCCAGCCGACCAGTTCGCCTTCCTGATTCGACTGCCAGAAATCCACCGTCACCTTGAGTTGCGCCGCGCGCTCACGGACTTTGGCCTCGATGTCTGCCAAAGTCAGCCGCCCGTAAACTTCCGGCTCGCGGGTGCCGAGCAGGTTCAGATTGGGGCCGTTCAAAAACAGGATTCTCATGGGTGCGAAATTATCTGGCGGCAGATTTTTTGTCGAATTCAATTATTTCACGGTCGCGGCATGGTTTGCCGCTGGAACGGAACGCCGAGCACCGTCTCGGCCAGTTGAAACTGGATCACTTCGAGCCGGGACGGTGCCCGGCGTTCCAAACCATGCCACCGCCTATTTCGCCTCCAATCAGGCAGCCCAACATCGTAAAAGCAATCCAGGCCAGCGCGGGAACGTAAAGTCCAAATTCACCGAAGCCTTGCGCGAACCAGCCGAGCGTCCCGGCGAAAATGGCGAAGGCAACGTCATCGCCTCGTTTCCAGATTTTTTTGGCAATGACTGACAGCGCCAGAAAAATCCAGGCCGCATAGGCCAGCCCGCCGAAGATTCCAGAGTCGGAAAACTGTTCGAGGTAATCGTTGTGCGTGAGCCGCGCCATTTCAGCTTCCGGCGATTTGAGCCGGGCGTAAGGCCGCTGAAAAGTTCCCGGCCCGGTGCCGAGCAGGGGATTTTCCATCGTCGTTTGAACCGCCGCGCGCCAATAGTCAAACCGTGCGCCGACGCTGGTGGCACCGGCGGAAAAATAATTGTGGAAACGGACGGCAAAAATTCCGAGGCCGAGGATGAAAATGGTGGCGACGGCGGCGAGCTTGATTTTTTTCGGCCAGTCCAGCCGCAGCAGAAAAATTCCGGCGATGCCGATGCCGATGAGCCAGCCAAGCTTTGACCCAGTCCAGAAAAACGCCGCGCTCCCGAGAAAAACGGTCAGGGCAATGGCGGCGAAACGGATGGGCCGCTTCAAATTTTTGGTGGAATTGAAGGCCAGCACTAGCGATACCGGCAACAGCAGCAAAATGATTCCGGCCAGCGCGTTCGGATAAACCAGCGTGCCGTTGACGCGGCCCTTGGCGAATTTTTTGAGGATGACCGGGTTGGCCTTATCCACGCCGTTGGTGCTGATGATGACATTATCACGTTTCATTTCGGCGACGGTTTCCGGCGGGAAATTGGTCCAGCCGTTGCGTTCGCCCTCCACGAGCAACTGGTGGTTCAGGGGAAATTCAAACAGCTTCTGGTCAACGGCGCGGACGAGGCAGAAGGTGAACGCCGCCAAAATTCCCGCCAGCAGAAAAGTCAGCAATTGGCGTTCCCGGAAAAGAAAGGCGCCGATGAAATAGCAGGCGACGCAGCCGGAAAATTGCCAGAGCGTCGCGGCGGTCAAACCGGCATCCACAGTTTTTTTGGCCGAGAGCAATTGCCAGCCGAGCCACACCAGCGGCAGCAGCCAGAGCCATTTCGTCTGCGGCCAGGAAATTTTCTTTTGAAAAACCAGCAGCGCGCCGAGTCCGGCCAGCGGCAGCAGAATCCACCTGGCCCAATGCGTGGGCCATGGGTTGTCGAGTAGTTCCGCCAGCGACCCTGGCACGGCGATTTTCTGGTCCAGGATGACGGGGTTGCCGAATTTCCAGAGGCAGAGGCCGAGAAAAAATCCGAACGCGAGCGCGTAGAGGTTCGTCGCGGAAAGTTTTTTCATCGCGTCAGAGCTGCAGTTTCAGCAGGCCGACTTCGAGGGCGAGGGCTTCCTGCACATTGGAGTGGAGAAGCCGCTGCGTCTGTTCCAGCACCTGCAAGTTTTCCTGCGCCTGGCGCGGGTTGATGCGTTTGGCGACTTCGTCCGCCCCGGCGATTTGCGGGAGATGCAACAGCTGTTCGCCGACGGCGAGCGTGTGCCCGTCCTCCGTAGCAGTGCTACTGCGGAGGGTGGACAGCCAGACATCGCGCAGCCACCATTGGAGCAGCCGCAAAACTTCCGTGCGGCGGCGGCGGTATTCGGCCTCGATGGCGGCGGTCAGTTCATCTTCCCATTTTTCTCGCAAATCTTTTTCGGCATCCGAATATTTTTCGAGCGGCGAACGGGCGGACAAGGTTTCGTCCACCTGGGCCTTGATGGCTCCCAGCCGTTGCAGAAGCGAATCCAGCAGGCGGTAGCGTCCAAACAAACTTTTTTGCTCGGCGGCGGCGGCGGAACTGAACTGTTGCAGCCAGTAAGCGTGTTCGGCGGCCAGCGGGCGGGCGGTTTCGGCGGAAAAATTTAGGCGCAGGCAGCGGGATAAAATGGTTTCCAAAATCCGTGACGGCTCGGTGGTGAGCAAAATTAAAATAGACTTCGGCGGCGGTTCTTCGAGCGTTTTGAGAAAAGCATTGGCAGCCTGCGCGTTCAGGCGGTCAGCCCCGACGATGACGGCTACCTTGAACTGCGCCTCGGTGGGCTTGAGCTGGATTTCGCGCGTGAGTTCGCGGGTCTGGTCAATGGTGATGACGCGCGATTTGGATTCGGGCCGCGCCCATTGGATGTCGCCGTGGGTTTCGTTTTCAATTTTCCGGCAGCTTAAACATTCGTCGCAGCAGTCGGTGGCGACGCCGGAAGTTTTAACGGGGTGCTGGCAGTTGAGAGTTTTCGCCAGAGTGCGGGCGAGGGTTTCCAGTTCTTCGAGCGCGTCGCCGGAAAAAAGGTAGGCATGGCCAAGGCGACCACGGGCGAGCGAGCGTTGCAACAACTGGACGCCCTGGGATTGCGCGGAAAAATTTGTGAAGGCCATGCGTTTTATTTGAAAGTATGACCGACAGCCCGCCTTCGTTTGGCTGCGGCGCGGCAACTTTTGTCTTTGCCAAACAAAGACAAAAGTTGGCTTGCCGAGCCGTAGCTCCCAGCGAAGGTTGGTGCCGACGGAGGGGGTCGAACCCACACACCCTTTCGGATACCAGATTTTGAGTCTAGCGCGTCTGCCAATTCCGCCACATCGGCCACCAGCCCGAAATATATTTTTATCGGCCCGGGAAGTAAATGAATTTCCTCCAATGAAAGTGAAAGGCCGATTTTGATTTGCGGCCTTTTTTGGAAACTGTCCCGGCCTCAGTTGCGTTGCCCCGGTTTTTTCCTCCCAAGGAGTCGGGCTGGCAACTGAATTGCTGACTCAACAAATAACGTGCGGTATGCACCGGCAGCAAATGGATGACCCGCCGGTCGTGCCATTCACATAACATCAGAAAAAAACAAAAAAATGAAAACGAACAAGAACCTCCGTAACGCGGGCTTCACCCTGGTAGAAATCATGATCGTGGTGGCCATCATCGGCCTGTTGGCGGCGATCGCGATC
>JAYVCM010000434.1:0-4865 GCA_043749955.1 Limisphaerales bacterium
ACGTTCTTGTCGAATTCCTCGTGGCTCGCGTCAATCATCACACTGGTGAAGCCTTCGTCAATGCACTGCTTGCACAGCTCGAACGTGTCGCCGTGATCCAGATGGACGGCGATGGGGATGTTGGACAGGCTGACGGCGGCCTCGATGAGCTTCTTGAGGTAAACCGGGTTGGCGTATTGGCGCGCACCTTTCGAGATTTGCAGGATGAGAGGGGCTTTTTCCTCCTCGCAGGCTTCGATGATGGCCTGGATGAGTTCCATGTTGTTCACGTTGAATGCGCCGAGGGCGTATTTTCCCTTGAGCGCCTTGGCGAACAAGTCTTTGGTGTGTGTCAGTGGCATAAATTTTTGTTTTGGTTTCTGAAATGGCCGGACGAATTTCTCCAGCAGCCCCGGATGATAAAAAATCCCGCGCGAAAGAAAATGAAAAATTACTCACAGCCCGGCCAAGTTTCGCGCTCAAACGCAAACTGGCCCGCCGAGCCGCAGCTCAAAAGGCGAAGGCTGGTGCCCACGACAGGACTTGAACCTGTATGATTTTACTCACTAGAACCTGAATCTAGCGCGTCTGCCAATTCCGCCACGTGGGCAACGTGCGAGGGACATAGTATTACAAAATTCCGCCGTGGCAAGACAAGCGTCCAGTTGTTTGCAGTCGGCTGCATATTGTTAAATCACCGGCCCGGCAGCGTGTCGTCCAAACCAGGGCCGGGTGGCGCGCGAAAAATTATGGTTTCAGCAAAAGTTTTCTTATATTGCTTGACAAGTTCTTAAGCGACGCCCATTTATTAAGTTGCTTCTAAACAATAACAAAGGGAATAACAAATTAAAAATTATGACTACTCATTTCAACCGCACCTTTCTTTTAATCGCTGCGTTAAGTCTGCCAATTTTCAGCGCATCGGGACAAACTAATTTGACCGGCATTTCAGTTTTCTCTGCAGACGCTTCCGGCAACTTTGTCGAGGTTGACACCTGGGTAACCAAACCCGGTCAAAATTTTGAAATTTGGATACGGAACGGGGGCGGGACTTTTTTAAATGGGCCGGCGAATGCGGCATCACAACCCAACATTCCGTTGCCGATCGGTGTGACCTCGTTCAGTCTCTATGCCGATCCGGGAGCCGATTTTGCCTATTTTGGCATTAATTTGTTCTTCGATGGTTCAGTAAATCCTTCAATTTCGGCCTTTGGACCGATGCTGGCTACAGTGGGGCCACACAATTTCAAAGCAAACAGCTCGCTGAGCACGCCTCGGGGCACTTCGCCCGTCACCCCGTTGGTCCCGGGGGCAGGCACGCTCAGTTTCACAAACGGCGACAAGATCATTACGTTGACTGACTTTTATTGGGCAACACCATCCGTGTTTAACCAGGATTTGGCGGACCAGTTAACACGCGGAGCGAACGGGACACTAGATTATGTCGGAGGAATTACCTTTTCAGTCCATCGGTTCCGGAAGCACAATCATTCCCGCCGTTTCTGAGTTCGTGACCTCAAAGGCGGGAATCAATACGCTACAAGGCTGAGGGGGCGGGCCTGGTGGAGGGATCCCGAAGGGCGACCGGAACCAGGCCCGCCCCCGGCGGCTCAAAAAAAGGAAAAAAACATGAGCAGTAGCAATATATCCGTAGTCCCGAGTCCTGAAAAGAAACGCCGCTATCTGAGCGCCGAGAAGAAGTTCCAGATTTATCTGGAAGCGCAAGACGGCGGCAAGCCCGTGGGCGAACTTCTCCGGCGTGAGGGGCTCGCTACCACGGCAACTTCCGCGTCCGCAAGCTGACCACCTACGAACAGTTCCTCGTGCTGGCGTTCGCCCAACTGACCTGGCGCGAAAGTTTGCGCGACATCGAAACCTGTCTGGCGTCCTTCGGCCCGAAACTCCATCACGCTGGTATCCGGCAACCCACCGCCCGCAACACGTTGGCGGTGGCCAACGAAAAGCGGGACTGGCGCATCTTTGCCGACTTCGCCCAGGGGCTCATCCAGCTGTATCGTGGCCGCTGGCAGATCGAACTCTTCTTTAAATGGATCAAGCAACATTTGCGCATCAAAGCCTTTTACGGCACGTCGCCCAACGCGGTGCGCACCCAAATCTGGAGCGCCATCGCCGTTTATCTGCTCGTCGCCATTTTGAAAAAACGTCTGCATCTGGATGCCAGCCTCTACACAATTTTACAGATTTTGAGTCTCACGCTTTTTGAGAAAATGCTCATTTCACAGGCTCTTGCTCAACTCCCACCACCATCCCAATCAACCGACAATCAAAATCATCAATGTTTACTGGGTTTTTAAGCGGGACAGTAGTGTGCTGCGCTAAAGAACTAGCTTGTGATTTAGCATACAAACCCTTGGCCTATGCTTTTCGCTCGGATCCGGCGTGCAATACGCCAGCGTCCTCTACCGTCAACGCCTGGCGCAAGCCGGAGTCGTTCCGAGCATTAGCCGCCACGGCAACTGCTCCGACAACGCCGCCATGGAAAGCTTCTGGAGCAGTCTCAAACGCGAACTGGTGCATCGCTGCCAGTTTGTTACGCGCGCCGACGCGCGCGCGACCATCTTCGAGTGGATCGAAATCTTTTACAACCGGGAGCGGCTCCACAGCGCCCTCGGCTTCAAATCACCGCATCCCGGCTCAGGGGGACATTCTTATCGAGTTAGCACAGGGACATTCTCATGGAGTTCCGACACATTGCCGGAAAAAAACTGGTTGGAGATAAAATTATCCGTTACCCTCCGCCGACGTTTTTGGAATTTATCCCCGACATTTATGGATTTACTCTGGCTCTTGATGAAGTGGAACCAGCGGCTCAAGCAATTGCTGCCCGCCGGATTGATCCATTGGATCCGAAATTTGCTGGAATCGCTGGAGTTTTTGTGGCGGCGCAAATACTTCGGCCAGTTCGGCGAGGACGCTGTGGTGCAAAATATTTTTCGCGAACGCGCCTGGCGGGAGGCCGCCGCCAGCAATGCCGCCAAAATTCAGCAGCGTCCGGGGTTTTATGTTGATGTCGGCGCCTTCGCCCCGATCCAACATTCCAATACCTGGTGGTTCTACCGGCGCGGCTGGAAGGGCATCAACATTGACGCAACCCCCGGTTCGATGAAAATCTTCCGCCACATTCGCCCGCGCGACACCAATCTGGAAATGGCCGTCTCCGACCGCGAAGGCGAAATCACCTATTACACTTGGGGCATTCCCAACGTGATGAACACCATGTCCAAGGAGCGCGCCGAAGACGTGACGCGCCGAGGCGGCCAACCGTCAAAAGAATTCAAAATCCAGGCCCGCACCCTCGAACATATCTTGGACGAGCATCTCCCCGCCGGGCAGGCCATTGATTTTATTTCGTTGGATGTGGAAAATCATAACTTGGAAGTTTTACGCTCGAACAACTGGCAGAAATACCGTCCATACCTCGTAATAGTCGAGGCCGATGACGGCTGCGAAACCTTTGAAACCGTCGCTGCCTCGGAGATGATGGCGTTCATGAAAAGCCACCGCTATCAGGTTTGCAGCTGGATCAAGCCCACCTTGATTTTTGAAGCGCAGGCCGGTGATTAATTACCTGATCTGTATTCGCCATGTATTCCATAGGCAAAATCACCACCGCACTGCAATTCGTGGCGAACCACCCGCTGAATCGCCACCGGAAATTCCGCGCGGTGGCCGAGTATGGCCTCATTCAGATCGCAGCGCGACTGGTGCCGGGCGATGTCTGCGTGGAATTTCCCAACCACACGCGCCTGCTGGTTTCGCCCCGGATGAAAGGTGCCGCGCACTTCATAGCCCCGCGCTTGAACGACTTCGAAGACATGGCGTTCGTGATGCACTTTCTGCGCGCCGGTGAAATGTTCGCCGATGTCGGCGCGAATGTCGGCGCTTTCACCGTGCTGGCCGCCGGGGTGGCCGGAGCCAGAACCGTCGCGTTTGAACCCAGCCCGGAAACTTTTGCGATGCTGACGCGCAACGTCGGTCTGAATGGACTGCACGAACGTGTCCGCCCAGTGAACGCCGTCGTCGGTCGTAGCGCCGGAACTATCCAGTTCAGCGCGGGTCTAGGAACAGAAAACCATGTGGCGGCAGAAACCGAAAAGGAAAACTCCGTCACCGTGCCAATGACGACTTTGGACAATGAACTCGCGGCTAACCCAGCGACGTTGATGAAAGTGGACGTGGAGGGCTTTGAGACGGAAGTTTTCGCCGGCGCGGAAAAAACAGTGAAGAATCAAACGCTTCAAGCGATCATCGTCGAGCGCAATGGCTCCGGCAATCGTTATGGTTACGACGAGGGGAAATTACACGCGCACGTCCGCAGCCAAGGTTTTAGCGCGTGTTGCTATATGCCATTTGAACGCCGGATGCGCCCGCTGCCGGATGATTTTATCGGGAATATCATATACATCCGTGACTTGAAAACCGCCAACGAACGGCTGCGCACCGCGCCTGCGTTTGAACTGGGCGGCCTGAAAGTCTAGGCCCAACGCATCATGCCCCCTGCCCCGGAAAACCTCCCCCGCCTCAGCGTCATCATGCCCACGCTGAACGCCGAGGCGATTCTGGAAAACTGCCTCGCCTCCATCGCCCGCCAGGATTATCCACGCGAAAAAATCGAGATCCTCCTCGCCGACGCGCACTCGACCGACCGCACGCGCGAGATCGCCAAAAAATTTGGCGCAACCGTCCTCGACGACGACGGCAAGAACATGGAGGAAGGCAAACGCCTCGCCCTGCGCCACGCCACGGGCGAATTCATCGTCTTCGTCGACGCGGACAACGAGATCACGCACGCCGATTATTTTTCGCTCGCCGTCCGCGCGCTGGCCGCCCATCCGCAGGCGCTCGGCGTGGAGAGCTATTATCTG
>JAYVCM010000435.1:0-5727 GCA_043749955.1 Limisphaerales bacterium
GATTGGGATCGCTGGTGGATGGTCGTGATCTACGCCGGCGCGATGGCGTGGGTGGAATCAGCGGTGGTGTTTTATTTGCGCTCGATGATTGACCGCGTCGAACCGTATCAGGCGAATCCGCTGCCCATCATCGGCGGGTTCGCTTTGGTGGAACTGCCGCGTGAATTCGCCACGATGGTGATGTTGTTTGCGGTGGGTTTTCTCGCGGGACGGACGTGGCGTGCGCGCATCGGCTACGCCGTCATCGCATTCGGCGTGTGGGATATTTTTTATTATGTCTTCCTGAAAATGATGTGCGGCTGGCCGCACTCGCTGCTGGATTGGGATGTTTTATTTTTGCTGCCAATGCCGTGGTGGGGGCCGGTGCTCGCGCCGGTTTTGATTTCGCTGCTGATGATTTTGTGGGGCACGTTCGCCAGCCAGTTTGAACGGTCACACTCACCGTCGCTGTCCAACTGGCGCGTGTGGATTTTGAACCTCATCGGGATGGCGCTGGCGCTTTACGTTTTCATGGCCGACACAATTGCCGCGGCGCATCGCGGGCTGGATGCGATTCGCACCGTGCTGCCTGAAAAATTTAACTGGCCGGTGTTCGGTGTGGCGCTGGTGTTGATGTCCGCGCCCGTGATGCAGATCATCCGGCAGGTTTGGCTGCGACCACGCGCAACAGCCGCAATCATCGAATCAACGGCAAAATGGGATGATGCTCGCACGAATGAGTGACGCCATTTCATTAACACCGGGCTTCAGCCCGGTGATGACCGGCGGGGAATGTCAAAACCGTTTCAACGGTTTTTCCCGCGCCGGCAAGCCGTTGAAACGGCTCGCCCGTCCGAACGCCTGCACCACCCGGCTGAAGCCGGGTGCTAATCAGAGCCACAGCCACAGTCTTGTTGCTCGTCAACCGAAGCCTCAATAGATGCCCGCGCAACCGGCAAAACTAAAACCGCACCCGGCGGAAATCGCCACGCTGCTGCGCGGCGAATCGGCAACCATTTCCGCGTGGAGCGAAAGCTGGAGCGCGCTACGAATCGCGCTGCACCTCGCGATCATCATTGTGGGCGCGGGATTTTACGGCGCGGCGATGGGCTGGTGGCGCGACCCGCAGCAGGCGTTGTTCGTCGCCATAAAATTTCCGCTCATCATCCTGCTCACGACGCTGGGCAACGCGCTCCTCAACGCCATGCTCGCGCCGTTGCTGGGATTGAACCTTCCGTTCCGCCAGTCCTTCGCCGCGATTCTGATGAGCTGCACGATTGCGGCGGCGATCCTGGGCGCGTTCAGTCCGCTCGTGGCGTTCATGGTCTGGAACGCGCCGCCGATGTCGGCGGGGGCGGCTTCCCTGCCGGCTTACAACGTGATCAAACTGACGCACGTCGCCGTCATCACCTTCGCCGGCACGATGGGCAACGCGCGTCTGCTTCAACTGCTCGTTCGTCTCGGCGGCAGCCGGGCCGTCGCGTATCGCGTGCTGTTCGCGTGGCTGGCGGGAAATCTTTTTCTCGGCAGCCAGCTCTCCTGGATTCTTCGTCCGTTCATCGGCGCGCCGGCGCTGCCGGTGGAATTCATCCGCACAGGCGCGTTGCACGGAAATTTTTATGAAAACGTTTTTGGCAGCGTGCTGAATCTTTTTACCGCCGACTGAACTGTATTTATGCAAAACATTTTTAACGCAAAGACGCCAAGGAGCAAAGGCGCAGGCAGTGGCACAGGCATCTTGCCGGTGAGTTTCTGGTTTCATTGCGCTCAAATTTTTTTGGCTGGAAACTCACAGGCAAGATGCCTGTGCCACTACGCTGTCCGCGCTTCATGCACTGCGCCCTGGCGTTGAATTCCAACTGAATCATCACCACCAAACATCAACCACACAAAATTATGAACGAAAACAATCCCGTCCCTCCACAAATTCCGCCGGCGGACGTGGCGCAAAAACTGGCCGCCAAAATTTCCGAACCCTGGTCGCCGCCACCACCGCTGTCCGGCCCGCCCCAGCTCGGCGACGATCCTTCCGAGCGCGTCGCCATCACGGGCGTGGTCGCGGCGATTGACGCCATCCTGCGGCATCCGCGCCGCGTGATGTTTCAATTACGCCAGCCGGGCGCGGGGCGGTTGATCCTGCTGATGCTGCTCGTCTCGGTCGCGTGCAGCCTGGTTTACGGCGTGGTGGTCGGAACATTTTCCGGCGGCCAGCAACTGTGGATCGCGCCCGTAAAAATCTCGGTCGGCCTGATGGTTTCCGCGCTCATCTGTCTGCCAAGCCTTTACATCTTCACCTGTTTGAGCGGTTCGCAGGCGCGGCTTGTCGAGGTCTGCGGACTGCTCGCCGGACTGCTGATGCTGATGACGATCCTGCTCATCGGCTTCGCGCCGGTCGCTTGGATTTTTTCGCAGTCCACCGAATCGCTCGCGTGGATGGGCACGTTGCATCTGATTTTCTGGTTCATCGCCACCGTCTTCGGGCTGCGATTTTTGGAAACTGGATTTTCGCACTCGAACGCCAGGTCGCATGCGGGCTTCCATACCTGGGTCATCATCTTTCTGCTCGTCGCGGTGCAAATGACGACCGCGTTGCGGCCCATCCTCGGGACGGCAGACACGTTTTTGCCGACGGAGAAAAAATTCTTCCTCTCGCATTGGGGTTATTGTTTGAAAGCATCGGGCGATGGATTGAAATCAAGGTTGCGGGATTAAAAATGCGCGGGTCTTTATCCAGCGCGAATCTTTTTCTAACGTGACGACTGCATCCACACCACCAAAATCCATCGGCGCATTTCTGCGCGCCGGGCCGGAGTGCTTTCATGAATGGGTGATGCGGCGGCAAGGAAATCTGGTGGGATTCTGTGTCGTGGCCATCGTGGTAGGCGCGGGCAGTTATGGCGCGGTGATGGGCAGCTGGCGCGATGCGACGCAGGCGCTCTACACCGGCATCAAGCTTCCGCTGGTGATCTTGCTGACCACGCTGGGCAACGGCTTGTTGAACGGGATGCTCGCGCCGCTGCTCGGACTAAACGTGACGTTCCGGCAGTCGCTCGCGGTGGTGCTGATGAGTTTTGCCGTGACCGCGATGGTGCTGGGCGCGTTGAGTCCGGTGGCGCTGTTCATCGTGTGGAACACGCCGCCGCTGGCGGCTGGAACCAAAATATCGTCGCCGGAATACGCGCTGCTGCAACTGACGCTGGCGGTGTTCGTCGCGCTGGCCGGCGTGCTGGGCAACCTCCGGCTCGTGCCGTTGCTGCGGCAATGGGCCGGCAGCGCAGCCGTGGCGCGCAACGTCCTGCTGGCGTGGCTGGCGGGAAATCTTTTTCTCGGCAGCCAGATTTCATGGGTGCTGCGTCCGTTCATCTGGGAGGCGAACCGGCCGGTGGAATTCATCGGGCAAAATTATTTGCAGGGAAGTTTCTTTGAGACGATTTTCAAGGCGGTGTGCCGGATAATAATTTCATGAAACTGTTCCATTTGCTTTTCAAACGCGAGCTGCTCACGCCGGTGCTGGCGCTGATGCTGGCGTCCGGCGTCTGCGTGGCGCTGGTGTTCGCGCGGATTTTTCTGACCGGCAGCCTCGGCTACGGATTCCTGGCCTGGAATTTATTGCTCGCGTGGCTGCCGTTGTTTTTTGCGTTGCTGATCCGTGAGCATCATGCCCAAGGACGGCGTGGCTGGCGCTTGTGCGGCCTGGGCGCGGCATGGCTGCTGTTCTTTCCGAACGCGCCTTACATTTTCACGGACCTGGTCCATCTGACGACCAGGTTCAACGGGCATTTCTGGGTGGACATGCTGATGATCCTGCTGTGTGCGCTTACCGGATTGATGCTGGGTTTCGTTTCGCTCTACCTCGTGCAATCCGTGGTCGCGGAAATGTTCGGCCGCATGGCAAGCTGGCTCCTCATCGCGGGCGTAGCCGGATTGAGCGGCGTCGGAGTTTTTCTTGGCCGGTTTCTGCGCTTGAACAGTTGGGATGTGCTGCTGCGGCCTGCGAAAATTTTTCAGCACATGGACAACTGGATGGCCGACCCGTTTGGCAATGCGATGCCGTATGTGTTCCCGGCGCTGTTCGCGGCTTTTGTTTTCACCGCTTATATGATGTTCTACGCCCTGACCAGATTGCCGGCGGCGGAGTGAATTTGGAGCGCCGAGCACCGTCTCGGCGCGTTGACGATTTTTCCCAACTGGCCGGGACGGTGCCCGGCGTTCCGGCCGCGCCCGCGCCGGCACACTGAAATAATTTTATGGAACGTGAAACGATCCGCCGCCGCCGCATCAAACTGCTGACGTGGTTTTTCATCCTCGGCCTGTTCGTGAGCGGCGCGACGGCCATTCCGCTGCTGCCAGAAGTGAACTGGCTCGCAACTTTTTTGGGCGGCGACGAAAAATCTTCGGCGGTCGCCGGATGGCTGCTGCGCGTCCGCGCGGCGCTGGTGCAAACGCAGTCACAGCATCCGTTTCTTTTCTATGGCACGGACTGGCTGGCGTTCGGGCATTTCGTCATCGCGATTGTTTTTGTCGGTGCGCTGCGCGATCCCGTCCGCAACCGCTGGCTGTTTGACTTTGGATTGATCGCCTGCGTGCTGGTGATTCCGTATGCGCTTGTGTTCGGCGGGCTGCGCGGGATTCCGGTTTGGTGGCGGCTGATTGATTGTTCCTTTGGTGTGTTCGGTTTCATTCCGCTCTGGTTCTGCCGCAAGTGGACAAAAGAATTGGAACTGAACCAGCCGTAGGACAGGCGTCGCGCCTGTCTCTAACTTCAATTTTAGTTTGGATGGTTTGGATGGCGTCTGAAGAATCCTCCAAAGCTAGTAAATTTTTTTTGGATGGAGACAGGCGCGACGCCTGTCCTACGCCATGAGCCGCCGCCCGCTCAACACTAAAAGCTAGACAAATCCGTCCGCCGGGCGCGTCATTATGAAAATGCCCGCCGGCCTGGACATCGAACGGCTCTACGACGAACACGCCCAGCCGCTGTTTGTCTTTCTCCTGAATTTCACCCGCGACGAGGCGGACACCCGCGACCTGCTCCAGGAAATTTTCGTCAAACTCGCGCGCGAACCGCAACTGCTCGACGGCATCCGCACGGAACGCGCGTTTCTCATCCGGCTCGCGCACAATGCGGCGATTGATCAGATGCGACGGCGCGGCACGCGCGACCGGACGAGGGAAAACTTCGCGGCGGAAATAATTTCTCCCTTCGCGGCGACGAGCGAGCCGGATGAAAAAGTTTTCCGCGATGAACTGGCCGTGGCGCTGGGCGAACTGCCGGAGGAACAGCGCGCCGTGGTGCATTTGAAACTGTGGGAGGGACTCACCTTTGAGGAAATCGCCGCTGCGCTGGAGATTCCGCCGAACACCGCCGCGAGCCGCTATCGCTATGGGCTAGACAAATTGCGCGGGCGGCTGCGTCCACTCTACGAAGAAATCAAATGAAACCGCCGCATAATTTAACCGCAGAGAACGCAGAGAGCGCAAAGAGGGGAAACGGAATG
The DNA here is from genome assembly GCA_043749955.1 of Limisphaerales bacterium. Lineage (GTDB taxonomy): Bacteria > Verrucomicrobiota > Verrucomicrobiia > Limisphaerales > UBA11358 > UBA11358. The sequence goes on from JAYVCM010000435.1 coordinate 5,478, forward strand.
TGTGTGCGCTTTCGGTTCTTTGCGCTCTTTGCGTTCTTTGCGGTTAAAGCATTTTTATGAAGCCAGACGAATTTGAACAAAAAGTTTCGCGCCAGCCGCTGCGGCAAATCCCGCCTGAGTGGCGCGGAGAGATTTTATCAGCAGCGCGCGAGACCCAAGCGGCCCATCACGCATCACGCATCACGCATCACTCTTTGCTCTCAACCCTCAACTCCCAACTCTCAACTTTCTTCTGGCCTCACCCGAAGGC
>JAYVCM010000436.1:0-21319 GCA_043749955.1 Limisphaerales bacterium
TGGGCTTCGTCAGCTTTAGTCTGATTAAACCGAATCCAGGCGATGGGAATTCAACGCAAAGGCGCAAAGCAGCCAAGACGCAAAGCTGGGACAAAGAAATCTCAATCAGTTGGTGGGGTGCTGACACCCACCAACCAGTGCCGCCAATACCGGAATGGAAACGTATTCAATTCCCTTGCGTCTTTGCACCTTTGCGCCTTTGCGTTAAAAATCTTCTGCATCGTTCCGGTTAAAAGCGAATGTTTGTCCAGCTCTCGTGAAATTAGGAACGTGAAACAAAGTCAATGACTCTGTTTGAATATTTTCAAAACATTGCCGGCAGGGAAAATCTGGCAGGGTTTGCCGTTCGACGGAACGCCGAGCAACGTCTCGGCCAGTTGGAACCGAACTAACTTCGTGCCGGGACGGTGCCCGGCGTTCCAACCATACCGCTGCCACAATCTCAATGTCATCATCGGACTGGCAAGATGCCTGTCCTACTATCAATCCGAAGATTTTTCGAGGCTCTTCAAATCCTCGGCCAGAAACTGCGTCACGTCCTTGAACCGCGCCACGTTTTCCGGGTTGATGGCCATCAACGCCTCGTGCGCCTCCAGGCTCGTCCGCGTGATCTGTTCGTGCGTCGGGTTGATGGATGCCGGCTCGCAGGTTTTCACATCATCCGGCATTTCCAGCGCGCCGGTTTTCAAATTGAACAGATGCACCGCGCCGAGATTCTCCAGCAGCTCGCTCACCCGCGCGGTGGCGTTGAGCAGTTCAATGCCGCGCTCGGCGGGCGCGCCCTTTGGATTCAGTTTCATGCCGAAGCCGGCCAGCACGCCGAGAAACGTGCTGTCCATCAGCACGCACTCCGTCAGGTCTATGATGAAATGCTTGTAGCCTTTGCCGGCCAGCTCGTTCAAGAGCGTCTTGAAATCCGGGCTGAACGCGAAGTTGGCGCGTCCGGTGATCCGGATGCAGGCGATTTTTTTTCCGACCATCACTGATAAATTTGCGGAGGGCATCTTTTGTTTTCTTAAAATTTTACACCGTCGGCGGCGTCACGATCTGCACCAGCGCCTGTTGCAGCACCAGCGCCTCGTCCAGGCCGCTGGACACCAGCCGCTGGTTGCAGCGCAGCAGCACGTCCATCGCGCGCACCAGCTCGGCCGACGTGTATTTTTTGACCTGCGGCAGCGCTTTGTAAAGCACATACGGATTGATGGCGAGCGGGTTGAACTTGCGTTCGGCCGGCAGCTTGTCCGCCGGCACGCGCTCCAGTTGCGCCTTGAACTGGTTGTAATCGCGCGTTTCCTTGACCCAGCCCTCGCGCAGCATTTCCTTGAGCAGGAGCATCGCGCGAACTTTGCTGATTAACACGTAAAGCAGGCCGATCTCCGACTTGTCCTTGTCGAATTTCGTTTCCCAAAGTTCCTCGTCCAATCGCTTGAGCAGACGCGGCAGGTCGCGGTCGCCCAGCGCGTCGCCGAGCGCGAACGCCCGTGCGTTCTTGTTGCGCGAACAGATCGCGGCGACATCGGCGAACTCGATTTTTTTCCGGTCGCCCACGAACAGGCAGACTTTTTCAACTTCCGTCTCCAGTTGCCGCGGGTTTGGGCCGACGCGGTTGACCGTTTCGGCCAGCGCTTCCTCGGAAATTTCTTTTTTGCGTTCGCGCACCGCCGTCCGCGCCGCGGCTTCCGCGCGTTCCGCCCAGTCCTTGTCGTCCACCGACCACGCGGCAAACACCTCCACCGTGCCGAGCTTGTCGAGCGTCTTGTAAAAAGTTTTCCGCTTGTCCACCTTGCCCGCGCTGATGAGCAGCCGCACGGTTTGCCACGCGAATTTTTTCAGCTCGTCGGAGAGTTCCGCCAGTGTCTCCGTCACCGCCGCAGCGGAGGCCGCGCGCTCCTCGCCCAGGAAATTGCAGTCGCGCAGCCACACGACTTTGCCGGAGCCGAAGAAGGGCAGGGTTTGCAGGGCCTCGCGAAGTTTGCCCAGGGCGTTGAGGGCGTCGCCGCTGTTGCCGACGGTGGCCTCGATGATTTCGTGATCCATCCCGCCGAGTTCCGCCGACCACTGCTGGAAGATTTGTTTCGCGCGCTGCTTCACGGCGAAATCATCATCGCCGCAGATGAGGGCGAGCGGACTGGTTTTTTCGGCGGCCATTTCAGTCGGACTCTTCGCCGGACTCGTTCATCTTTTCAAGAACCTGGCTCATGTCCTCCACCGACTCGAAAAGTTTTGCGGAGACGAAGATCGGTTTCTTCTGCGCGGCGGCCAGCGCCAGGCAGTCGCTCGGACGCGCGTCCAGCTCCACGATCTTCCGCTCGGTCTGCAGCTCGTTCTGCTGCTGCAAAATCAGCCGGGCAAAGTAGGTGGAATTTTTCAGGTCGGTGATGATGACGCGCTCGACGTTGATGCCGAAGCCTTGAAAAACGCGGTTGATGAGGTCGTGCGTGAGCGGGCGCTCCTTGGGTGTGTCGCGGAGAAACATCCCGATGACCGCGCCCATCTGCGGTTCGACCTGGATGACAAAAACCTTCTGCTCGTTGCCGACGAACAGCGCACAACTGTTGTTGGCCGGCAGGATTCCCCGGATGTCCACCTTCAGCACGTCTTGCTTCATGGGCAAAATCTACTTGGAATCAGCCGGAAAACAAGTCTGGCGGCGAGGCAAAATGAAATGGGGGCGCAGCTCAGTTTATGGCAACGCCGACTCAAGCATCTCATTAACACCCAGCTTTAGTTGGGTGTTGGGCGTGCCAGATGGAACCGAACCGCTCTAGCGGTTTCCCGGGCGCCAAAACCGCTCAAGCGGTTGAGTCATCAGGCGTCGCTAAACATCCAACTACATTGGGTGTTAATGAGAAACCCAGATTGGGTGGCAAGAAAGTGAGATGCCCCCACGAAATTGTCAGCTTTCATTTGGCAGGCGGAACCGCGCTGGCTATTTTCCCCCGCGTGAACGGCCGCCTGCAAATTTGTTTCATGTCCGCGATTTTCCTCGCGCCAGCCTTGATGGCAGGCGAGCCGCTGCCGCATCAGGTTTATGTCTGGCCGCGCGCGTGGACGCTGCCGGTGCGCGAGGCGGTCGTGGAACACGCGACGAATTTTTCCGAAACCGCCGTGCTGCTCGCCGAGGTTGCGTGGAAAAATAAAATTCCCGAAGTCGTGCGCGTCGCCGTGGATTTCCCCGCGCTCGCCAAAACGCATTGTCCGGTCGGGCTGGTGCTGCGCGTCGGACCGTTTGCCGGCGCGCTGGCTGAAAATAAGATGGCCGTGAATTTTCTGGCCGGACTCGCCGCGTCGCTGGTTGCGGAAGCGCAAACGAATCAAGTCGGGCCGGTCGAACTGCAGATTGATTTCGACTGCGCCGAGTCAAAGCTGGAGGATTACCGCCTCTGGCTGGCGGCGATCCAAAAGCGGCTCGCACCGCTGCCGGTGACAATCACGGCCCTGCCAAGCTGGTTGAATTCGCCAGCGTTTACACGGCTCGCAGCGGCGTCCACCAATTACATTCTGCAAGTCCACTCGCTGACAAAACCAACCGGCATCAAATCGCCATTCACACTTTGCGATCCAATCGCGGCGAAGCGCGCCGTCACGCGGGCAGGGGAGATGGGCGTTCCGTTTCGCGTCGCGCTGCCGACTTACACTTACATCGTCGCGTTCAACGCCGCCGGAAAATTCATCGGCCTTTCCGCCGAAGCGCCGCGCGCGAACTGGCCGGCCGGAACGCAGTTGCGCGCGATGTCCGCCGATCCGCTGGCGCTGAGTTCGCTCGTGCAAACTTGGAACACAAATCGCCCGGCGGCGCTGCGCGGCGTCATCTGGTATCGGCTGCCCGTTGCTGTGGATAACTTGAACTGGCGGTGGCCAACGCTCGGTGCAATTATCTCCGGGCGTGAACCGCGTGAAAAGTTTCAAGCGGTCGCGCGCCGCGTCGAGCCGGGGCTGGTGGAAATCAGCCTTGAGAATACTGGCGAACTCGACATTTCCTCACGGCTCGCTGTGGCAGTCCGCTGGACGGAGGCCCGCCTGGTTGCGGGCGACGGCCTGCGGGACTTTGAACTGGCGGAGCAAAATGTTTCCGCCGCGAAATTCCAAAACATAACAGCGTCCTTCCGCCTGCCCGCCGGCGAAAAACAAACCATCGGCTGGCTGCGGTTGGATCAGGATCGTGAGGTGCAAGTTGAAGTCAAAAATTTTTAGCGCGGCAATTTATTTGAGACCGCTGCAAAACCGGAGCGCCGGTCTCCGACCCGGCATGAAAAACCGGGCTTTCCCAACCCGCCGGGTCGGAGACCGGCTCGCCGCAACGTGCAAGCACAGGTTTTGCAGAGTTGTCTGGTTGATTGCCGTCGTTTTATCCTTTGCCGGCAATGCTTTCGCCTGCGGGCCGGATTTCCCCAACAACCTCCTCGACGCCGGCGACCACGCCGTGCTGCAACCTCCCGTCGCCGATTTTCAGCGCGAACTGGAGCGCATGAATCTGGTGACGACAAAATTGCGCGCGGTTCCGCCTGCCGCCGGGCAAAACTTTTACGAGCAGTCCACCGAGATGGAAATGACCGACCTCGCCGCCGCCCTCAAGCGCGAGAAAATTTCCAGCGAACTGGCGACCGTGATTCTCCATTCGCACCTCGCCGAGCGGATGAAGTTGAATTCATTTCTGAAAGCGCAGCAGGAGTGGGAACATTTTTTCTGCGGCAGTTTTTATGATGACAAAGGCTGTCACGCGCTGCCGAACACCAATCCGCCGCCGGTTTTTCCCGCCATCGTCGTCACGCCGGGTTTGCCGCGCGAGTTCGCGCTTTATTTTCAAGGCGCGATTGCCTGGCAGGAAGAGGAGCGCTGGAGGGCGAACAAGGTTTGGGAACAACTGCTCGCGCTGCCGCCGGCGGCCCGCCATTTCAAATCCACCTGGGCCGAATTCATGCTGGGCAAATATCACGCGCGCCAAACCAACGAGCTGGACGAGGCGGAGGCCTTGAAACACTTCGCGCAAGTCCGCGCGCTGGCGAAGGCCGGCTTTGCCGATTCGTCCGGGCTGGCCGCCGCAGGCTTCGGCGAGGAGGCGTTGATCCACCTGCGGCAGAACGATCACGAGCGCGCCATTGAACTGTATTTGCAGCAGTTTGCCGCCGGCGACGACGGCGCGGTGCAGTCGCTGCATGTCGCCGCCGCGGGCGCGGTGAAGCAGGCCAGCTCAACTCCGGCGCGGCTGCAACAGCTCGCGCGCAATCCGGCCGCGCGCCAGGTCATCACGGCGTATTTGATTTCGCGGAATCCCTACATCCACCGGCGCGACGCCGAAACCATTCCCGAGGCGAAACAATTTTTTGACGTCACCGCCGCATGGCTGGAAGCGGTCGAGGCCGCGGGCATCAAAGATTTGGAATCCGCCGGCCTGCTCGCCCTCGCCGCGTATCAGGCCGGGGAGATGGAAGCGGCACAGCGCTGGATCAACCGCGCGGGAGGCGAACCGGTGGCGCAGTGGTTGCAGGCAAAATTATTGATGCGCGCCGGAAACATTCCCGAGGCGGCGAAGCTGCTGGCGAAATTGAGCCGTTCGTTGCCGCCGGAACTGCCCGGCACGAACCCGCCGACGCGCCTGGCGGACAGTTTGTATTTGAACATTTGCGACTACAACCCGGACCACATCGCCGTCGGCCGGCAGGCGCTGGGCGAGCTGGGCGTGCTGCATCTCTCGCGGCGTGAATTTGCGGAGGCGCTCGACGCGCTGCTGCGGTCCGGCTACTGGGTGGATGCGGCCTATGTCGCCGAGCGCGTGCTGACCACGGAGGAATTAAAAAAATATGTGGATCAAAACTGGAGCGCGGCAAAATCGAAAAATGAAATCCATTTGGAAAACAATTACGACTGGCGGCAGGGGCCGATTGAAGTCGGACGGCGGCTGCGCTACCTGCTGGCGCGGCGGCTGGCGCGGGAAAATCGTTTCGCCGAGGCGCGCGGTTATTTTCCAGAGACGTGGCCGGTGCAACTGGATTGGTTCACCGGCAAAATGCGGGCGAGCCGCGATGAAACTCTCCGCGCCTGGCCGCGCGTCAACGCGTTGTTGGCCGCCTCACGGATGATGCGGACGAACGGCATGGAACTGTTCGGCACGGAGTTGCAGCCGGACTGGTTTGTCGAGGGCGGAAATTTTGAGGCGGGCGTGACGTGGGAGGATCGCGCGACGAATGGGCCTGAAACCAAAATCAATCTCGCCAGCGCAGATGAAATCGCCCGCGCCACCGCGCACGGCGTGGAGCCGGAGGAACGCTGGCATTACCGCGAGCGGTCGCTGCAGCTGCGCGATCAGGCGTCGGACCTCGCGTGGGAGCTGGCCCAAACGCTGCCCGACAATTCGGATGAAACCGCGCGCCTGCTCTGCGCCGCCGGCCATTGGCACAGCGATTTGAGCGTGCGTAACAAATGTTACCAGGCGCTCGTCCGGCGCTGTGGAAAAACATTGATCGGCCAGCAGGCAGACAAACTGCGGTGGTTTCCCGCGCTCGATGGGAACGGCGATTTGAAGGAGATAATTCCTTGGGTTGACTCCGTTGCGCTGACAACGGATCTGACGAATTCCGCCGCCACCAACGGTGCGGGCGTGATGTTTTTCCGCTATCCCATTCCCGGAAAAAATTATGTCATCCAGCCCGGCGACACGTTGCTGCGGATCGCGCGGGCGGCCGGCCGGCTTGGCCCGCCGGTGACGCTCAAGCAAATCTTGCAGGCGAATCCGGAAACGGAACCGGCGAAGTTGCGAGTGGGGGAGCTGCTGGTCATTCCCCAACCGCTGCCGGGGCCGGCAAATCCTGCGCGATAATTTTTTGCAGAAAGTTCACCAATGCTGGAGCGCGTTTCGGGGAATGGTTGCGTGTTCGGGATAAACTAGGTAAACCGCGTTGTGCGATTTCGTCCAGGAGCGGATGACATTTTCCCGTTTGTAGATGCGGCGGACGACTTCGCCTTTTTCCAGCCGCGTCGCGGGATCGTTGATCACCACGTCGCCGGTTTCCGTGAAGCCGATGCAGACGACCAGATGCCCGTTGGAATCAAAGGGCCGGCCCGGCTCCAGCCAGTCCCAGCGCGCGGAGAGAATCACGGGAATGCCTGCCGCAATCCAGTCTTCGACTTCCGAAATGTCATCAAGCCGCGTGACGTAGCTTCTCATGCCGTCGAAACTGCCGGCGAACGCGGTGTTGAACGGCCAGTTGCCCGTGCCGGCAAAATCCTGGTCGTAAACTTTCGCCGCCACCTCCGGCACGGTGAGATTCATTTCCGGACGCTGCAAAACGTCCGCCCAGCGCGCCAGCGCCATCGAGAGCGAGGTGGGACTGCACCAGCCTTTTTCATTCGGATACCCGTGCTGCGAAAGTTCCGGCGTAGAAATGATTTTGCCCCACGCCGCGTGATTTGGTGGACGTGTGGCGGTCGGGACCTTGGTGTTTGAAAAAGAAACGCCGAGAAATTTCAGTGTCGGCAGCGCGCCGTTCGTGCCGTCCAGGGTCACGCGGATTTGCACTGCGTCGGCTGGTTGCGTCAAAACCAAGGTGTCCGTGTCCACATTGCCGTCGGCATCTTTCTGACCGCGAACGCTGGTGCGGGGAAAGATTTGATTGTCCGGCGACCAGTGGCCCAGCGTGTAAAATTTTGTGGGATGACCTGCGGAAAGGGCCGTGGCCTCAACCCGCAAAAAAGTTCCCGCCGCCGCATCCGCGTTCCACGAAACAATCAGCTCGTTCCACGCGATGCCTGATTTGATTTCCGGCGACAGCCAGACCATTTCAGCCTTTTCATTTTGTGTGCGGGTGAATTGCGAAAAATCTTCCAGTCCGACGAAATGGCTGAAATTGTTTTTGGCCGGAGGCGGAACAGATTTGCAGCCGCAAACAAATGCCGCCACGAACAGCGGCAGCAAAACGGAAACGATGCTTGAGAATTGCAGACCAGAGCGGCGGGGAGTTGCCGCGAGCAGGGCGCGGCATGACCACCTTGTCATTGTCCACCACGCGGCGCGATTACGCAGCCAATCCCAACGGGATGGGGTCCTCCATCCCGGGGTTGTCCCGCATCGCGGGAAGCTACCCTGGGTCAGCCGTAAAAAAATCCGCCAACCCCAACGGGGTTGCGGCGGGTTGGGCCGCGCAATGGCCGCAACCCCGTTGGGGTTGGTGCAATTCCCAATGCCGTTCACCCAAGGTAGCTCGTGCCTCGCAACCTTGGGCTTTGTGCCGGAATCCCTTTGGGATTCATCCGCCGAAGTCATCTTTGACTTGTGGGGAATGACCAAGCGTGAACGCCGCGCTCCGTCGCTCGATTGCACACACCTCGATAATTTCACCGGTAGGTTCATAAAATAAATCACCAATGCCCAAAACGGTCGGCGGGCAGTTTTGTGTTTTCAGGATAGACGAGATAGACCGTGTTGTGCGAGGTCGCCCACGCGCGGCGGACGTTCTCGCGTTTGTAAATGTGCCGCACGCTTTCCACCTTGAGGTCCGTCCACGGGTCGTTGATGACGAGGTCGCCGTCTTTCGTGAAGCCACGGCACACCGTCAGGTGGCCGCTAAAATCATCCGGTCTGCCGTCCTGCAATAAATCGTAGCGCGCGGAAATGATGACGGGAATTCCCGTCGCGATCCAATCTTCCAATTCCGAAATGTCACTGAAGCGCGTGACGTAGGCGCACATCCCGTCGAGACTGCCGGCGAAAGCGGTGTTGTAAGACCAGTTGCCCGTGAGAAATTTGAAGCCGTGATCCGCCGCGCCCGCCGCGACTTCCGGCGCGTCAAGATTCCAATCCGCGCGATTTGAAATCGTGCCCCAGCGCGCGAGCGCCATCGAAAGTGAAGTGGGGCTGCACCAGCCGCCGCCGCCGGGATACGACTGCTGCGAGCGTTCCGGTGTGGGAATGATTTTTCCCCAGGCCGCGCGGTTCGGCGTGAGCGGCTCCGGTTTGATCTGCGTGTTGCAAAATGAAAGGCCGAGAAATTTCAGCGCGGGAACATTTCCATTCGTCCCGCCCAACGTGAGCCGTATTTGAACTGCGTTTGCCATTTGATTCAAAGCCAGCGTGTCGGCGCGCACATCGCCGTCGGAATCCTTTTGATTGGTCACGCTGCTGCGCGAAAATATTTTGTCATCCGGCGACCAGCAGCCCCAGGAGAAAAATTTCGTCTCGTGTCCCGGCTGGATCGCACGGGCCTCGGCTTTCAAAAAAGTTCCCGGCGTGGCCGATGCGTTCCACGAGAGCACGAGCTGGTTCCATGCAACCGGCGACTTTATTTCCGGCGACAACAGCACGGTTTCGCCGCTGGAGTTTTGCGCGCGGTGGAAATTTGAAAAGTCCGTCAGCGCGGTGAAATGGCTGTAACGCGCGTGCATGGAAACCGGGATGCTTTTGCAGCCGCACAAAATCAGGGCGGCAGACAGCAGCGCGACATTAAACCTCTTGAACATGACGCCTCATCTTTGCGCCAAACGCCGGTGAAAGTCCAGCCGGAGAAATTTTATCAGGTTGGATTGTAGTTCAGCCACGGCCCCAGCCAGCGTTCCATTTCGGGAACGGATTTGCCTTTGCGCCTGGACAAATCTTCAACCTGATCTTTACCCAGTTTGCCGACGGCGAAATATTTTGACTCTGGATGGGCAAAATAAAGTCCGCTCACCGAACTGCCGGGCCACATGGCGAAACTCTCGGTGAGCTTGATGCCGGTGTTTTTCTCGGCGTCCAACAAGTTCCAGAGAATTTCTTTTTCGGTGTGGTCAGGGCAGGCCGGATAACCCGCCGCCGGGCGGATGCCGCGATATTTTTCCCCGATCAAATCATCGGTCGAGAGTTTTTCCAGCTTGCCGAAACCCCACGCTGCGCGAGCCTGCTTGTGCAGATATTCGGCGAAAGCTTCGGCCAGCCGGTCGGCCAGCGCTTCGGCCATGATGGCGTTGTAGTCGTCGTGGTCGGCCTTGTATTTCTTCACCAGCTCGTCGAGACCGTGGCCGCTCGTGACGGCGAAGGCTCCGAGGTAGTCCGTTGGAGTCCAGCCTTCAGGCTGTCCGGCGGGCAAGCTAAAGCTTGAACTCCAACGCGGCGCAATAAAATCAGCCAGACACCAGTTCGGCGTGCCGTCGCCTTTCTCGATTTGCTGGCGGAGGAAATGGGACTTCGTCCGCACCGTCGCGCGCGAGTCGTCGGTGTAAATTTCCACGTCGTCGCCCACGCGGTTCGCCGGGAAGAAACCGTAGATGCCGCGCGGCTGGATCAGTTTCTGGGCGACGATTTCCGCGAGCAGTTTCTGGGCGGCCGCAAACAGTTTGGTGGCTTCCTCGCCATATTTTTCGTGCGTAAGAATTTTCGGATAGACGCCGCGCAGTTCCCAGGTGTGGAAAAATGGCGACCAGTCAATGAACTTCACGAGTTCCGCGAGCGCCGGCTCAATCGTTTTGGTGCCGGTGAACTCCGGCTTCGCCAAATCGTCATACTTCAACTTCGGCGCATTGGCCCGGGCGGCTTCGAGTGAAAGAAGTTTCACCACGGTTCCGGCGTGTTGCGCGCGGAGCTTCTCGTAATCTTCGCGCAGCGATTTCACGAACGGCGCCTTGCCGTCCTTGCTCAACAGGCTGCTCGTCACCGGCACGGCGCGTGAGGCGTCGAGGACATGGACGACCGGCTCGCTGTAATGCTGCGCAACTTTGACGGCGGTGTGCGCGCGGCTCGTCGTCGCGCCGCCGATGAGCAGCGGCACTTTGAAACCCTGCCGCTCCATTTCGCGCGCGACGTGAACCATCTCGTCGAGCGACGGCGTGATGAGCCCGCTCAAACCGATGATGTCTGCCTTCTCCAGCTTCGCGCGTTCGAGAATTTTTTCGCACGGAACCATCACGCCCATGTCAATCACCTCGTAGTTATTGCAGGCCAGCACGACGCCGACAATGTTCTTGCCGATGTCATGCACGTCGCCCTTCACGGTGGCGAGGACGATCTTGCCTTGCGCCTTTACGACTTCGCCGCGCGCGATCATCGCGGCCTTCTCGGCCTCCATGAACGGCGTGAGATACGCGACGGATTTTTTCATCACGCGCGCCGACTTCACCACCTGCGGCAAAAACATTTTGCCCGCGCCGAACAGATCGCCGACCACGCTCATGCCCGCCATCAACGGGCCTTCGATGACCGTAAGGGGCTTGCCATATTTCGCGAGCGCTTCCGCCGTGTCGGCGTCAACGAAAGCATCAATGCCCCGGACAAGCGAGTGCGAGAGCCGTTCCTCAATCGTGCCTTTGCGCCATTCTTCTTCGACCTTTTTGTCCGTCGCGGTGGTGCCGGCGCTGGCGGCTTTGAGTTTCTCTCCATGCACGACGAGCCGCTCGGTTGCATCGGGGCGGCGGTTGAGCAACACATCTTCGACGAGTTCCTTCAACTCCGGCTCGATCTTCTCATACACTTCCAGCATCCCGGCGTTGACGATGCCCATGTCCATGCCGGCTTTGATGGCGTGATACAGAAACGCGCTGTGCATCGCCTCGCGGACGGGATTGTTGCCGCGAAAACCGAACGACACGTTCGACACGCCACCGCTGACTTTCGCGTGCGGTAAATTATTTTTAATCCAGCGCGTGGCTTCAATGAAGTCCACGGCGTAGTTGTTGTGCTCCTCGATGCCCGTGCCGACGGTGAGAATGTTCGGATCAAAAATAATGTCCTCGGGCGGGAAGCCGACTTCGTCCACCAAGATGCGATAGGCGCGTTCGCAGATGCGGATCTTGTCCGCGAGCGTCGCGGCCTGGCCTTGTTCATCGAACGCCATCACCACGACGGCTGCGCCGTATTTCAAAACCTTGTGCGCATGTTCGCGGAATTTCGCTTCGCCTTCCTTCATCGAGATGGAGTTCACGATGCCTTTGCCCTGGACGCATTTCAGGCCGGCCTCGATGACTTCCCACTTGGACGAATCCACCATGAACGGAACTTTGGCGACTTCGGGTTCGCTGCCGAGCAGTTGCAAAAAGCGGCTCATCGCGGCGACGCCATCAATCATCCCTTCGTCCATGCAGATGTCTATGATGTTCGCGCCGTTCTCGACCTGCTGCCGCGCGATGGCCACGGCTTCCTCGTATTTATTTTCCTTGATGAGCTTGGCAAATTTCGGCGACCCGGCGACATTCGTGCGCTCGCCAATCATGATGAACGAGCCGATCTGCTGCGTGAACGGCTGCGAACCGGACAGGCGGAGGGGCATTGTGGCGGCGGGCGTCCCGCCTGCCGTAGAGGGCGGCATCTTGCCGCCCGGACCGGCGTTGGCAGCACGAGACGCTTCCGAACTTTCCGCGCCCTCCGCAGTGGCGATGCTTTTTCCGCCGGGCGGGCCGCCCGGCTCTACGGCAGGCGAGACGCCCGCCGCTACGGTGCGCCGTGACGTCGTGCGTTGCGCGAACTCGCGCGGATGCCGTCCTGCCAGCGCCTTCGCAATCGCCGCGATGTGTTCCGGCGTGTTGCCGCAGCAGCCGCCGGCGATGTTGATCAAATTGCTCTGCGCAAACTCGCCGAGATAATTGGCCATGTCCTCCGGCTTCAAATCAAAACCGGTTGCCGACAGCGGATTTGGCAAGCCCGCGTTCGGGTAACACGAGATGGCCGTGTTGGATTTCTCCGCAAGTTCCGCGAGGAACGGCCGCATCAAATCCGGCCCGAGCGAACAGTTGAGTCCGATGGCAATCGGCTTCACATGCTTCATCGCGTTCCAATACGCCTCGATGGTCTGCGCAGAGATCATCGTCTCGCCCCCGCGACCGACGGCGGCAGAAATCATGATCGGCAGAATCTTTTTATCCTGCTCGAACACTTCCTGGATCGCCACCAGCGCGGCCTTGGCATTGAGAGAATCGAAAATCGTTTCGACCAGCAAAATGTCCGAGCCGCCCGCGATGAGGCCGCGAATCTGGTGCGTGTAAGCGGTCTTCACCTGATCAAACGTGCAGACGCGGAAGCCCGCATCATCCGCATCCGGCGAGTTGGAAAGCGAAACCGTCAGCGGCCCGACCGCGCCGGCGACGAAACGCGGCCGGCCAGTTTTGTTCGCGATGCGGTCGCACCACTCGCGGCACTGTTTGGCGGACTGCTCGTTGATTTCCCACGCGAGGTCGTTGAGGAATTTGTTTTCGATGACGCCCTGGTAGAACGCGGGGTCTTTGCGTCCGCCGTGTTCGCGCGGGTCGTCCACGAAAAATTCGCTCTGGCCGATGCTCGTTGCGGAAAAAGTGTTCGTCTCGATGATGTCCGCACCGGCCTCCAGAAAGCGCCGATGGATGTCACAGATCGTCGCCGCTTGAGTGAGAGAATAGAGGTCGCCGTTATTCTTGAGATCCTTTTTGGAATCCTTGAAGCGCTCGCCGCGAATCTCCGCCTCGCCCAGCCCGTAGGTGCGGATGGTCGTGCCCATCGCGCCGTCAATGATGACGATGCGCTCGCGGAGCGCTTTTTGCAGAAGTTCGGCGTGGTTCGACATGCCGCCAAGATAAGCAAACCCACCGCCAATTCAAATTAAAAATCAACGCATCCTGATTTGAAGATATGTATTTTTTAAACACGGATGGATGAATCTAGTGGACAGACTGTGGAGCAGGGAATAATGTTTCAACAATCCAAATAGAAATTTGAAACTTAAATTGTCATCCGCATGGGTTTTTGATGGCCGCAGGCCTTTTTCAGGGGCGGCAATCTGGAGGGCTTTCTTCCAGTGTTAATCGTCGTCCTGCCAGCAGATGTGAAACCGGCCACCACTTCCCAATCCAGATTTTCCAGCGCGCGTGCACGGTGGATTGTTTTTACGTCGCTGTTCGCCTTGATTTTCCTTGGCGGCGGCGCCGGACGCGTGTCCGGTGCGCAGTCCGTGGTGGTGAGCTGGGATTTCAGCACTACGCCCGACATCAGCGCCTACCGGGTTTATTACGGCTCGCAAAGCGGGGTCTATACCAATTCGGTGACCGTCCTCGGGTATCTTCCCGAGGTGCCCATTGAGAATTTGAAGTCCGGCGTGACGTATTATTTTGCCGTGCAGGCGAGCGACGCGGACGGACACAACAGCGCGCTCTCCGAAGAAATCAGCTACTCGGTGCCGGTCTTGCCGCCCATCATCCTCCAGACGGAAATTATTTGGGACGGCCAGCAGATTTTGCGGATCACTGGCAGTGTGGTTCCCGCCGCAGGCTGGACGTTGGAATCCTCCACCGATCTAGTGTCTTGGGAGCCTCTCCCAGGAGGATCAGGAACAGGTTACGGGAACGTCTCCATTAATGTTCCGATGGACAAGTCCAAGGAGTTTTTCCGGGTGCAACGGCTCTGACCCGCCTCAAGGCCGTTCCATCAGCCGGAAGAAGCGGCGCGGCAGCGTGGTCGCGTTGGTGAACGTCATCGAGGCGTTGTCGGCGACATTGGTTTTGATCGCCACCCAGTTGGTCAGATTCGTCGAAGCCTGCAACACGTTGGTCTTTCCCACGGTCAATCCCGTCGCCTCAAATAGAAACTGGCCGCCTTCTTTGCGGGGCGATGCAAGAACGATCCCGGGTGGCGCGGGCAGGGTCACGGTGATCGTGCCGGTGCCGGCGTCGAGCTGGTCGTGATAACTGAACGTGCCCACATTGTTGAACACGAGGGTGAACGTGTCGCCTTGATCCACCAGCACACCGTGCCAGTAGTTCGGATTGAAGAGCGGCAGATCGCTTGTGGTGGTGTGCGAAAAGAAAGCATCCGCATTTTCCCAGACCACCGTGTCACCGGCTTCAATCGTCAGGGCGGCGGGAGAAAAACTGGAGCCGTTGACGGTGACATTGTGGGTGGCGGCTTCTGCGGGCAGGGCAACCGCAAGAATCAAGCTGAAGAGCAGCCCGAAGTTCGCTGATAAAAATTTCCGGTTCATGCGTCTCATTGAGAACCTCCCCGCCACGCCCGTCAATTGAAAACCAGTCCATCCTGAACTTGCGACGGCGGATGCCGGCCCTATACTGTCCAACTGTGACCGGAGCAAAAAAAATGCGCGTCGTCTGTGGCATGAGCGGAGGAGTTGATTCCTCGGCGACGGCGGCGCTTTTGATCGAACAGGGTTATGACGTCATCGGCATCACGCTCAAGCTCTGGCCGCAGGACTGCGTGAACCGCGCGGAGGACAAGTGCTGCGGGCCGCAGGCCGTCACCGACGCGCGCTCCGTCTGCGACAAGCTGGGCGTGCCGTATTACCTCATTGACGAGGCGGCGGAATTCCAGAAGCACGTCATCCAATACTTCGCCGATGAATACAAGGCCGGCCGCACGCCGAATCCCTGCGTGATGTGCAATCAGAATCTTAAGTTCGGCCGGCTCATTGACCGCGCGGACCAGCTCGGCGCGGAGTTTATTGCGACCGGACATTTTGCGCGGGTGGAATACTTGGGAGCGCCGGCATCCTGCCGGCCGGTCGCCGAGCAAGGCGCAGAGACTCGCCGGCAGGATGCCGGCGCTCCCGGTGAAGGCCGCTATCTCCTCAAGCGCGGACTCGATTCGCGCAAGGATCAAAGTTATTTCCTCTTCTCGCTGCGGCAGGACCAGCTTGCGCGCATCATCTTTCCGCTCGGCGAAAAGACCAAGAGCGACACGCGCGAAGTGGCGCGGCATTGCAATCTCAAGACCGCCGACAAGGAGGAGAGCATGGAAATTTGTTTCGTGCCGGACAACAATTACGGCGGCTTTCTCCAGTCGGCGAACCTCGTGCAGAAGCATCGCGGCGACATTGTGGATTTGCACGGCCACGTCCTCGGCCAGCACGACGGCATTGAATTTTACACCATCGGCCAGCGCAAAGGACTCGGCATCACCACGCCGAAGCCGGTTTACGTTGTGGAACTGGATGTGGAAAACAATCGCGTCATCGTCGGTGACGACTCCGCGCTCGACCGCGATGAATTTATTGCCGACCGCTGCAACTGGCATCCGTTTGAAAAACTGACGGAGCCAATCGAGGTCACCGCAAAAATCCGTTACAACCATCCGGGCGCGGCAGCCACGGTGACGCCGCTGGACGGCAATCGGGTGAAGGTGAAGCTGCACTCACCGGCCCGCGCCATCACACCCGGCCAGGCGGCGGTGTTTTATCAGGATGATCTGGTCGTCGGTGGCGGGTGGATCATGCGGTGACGGGTGATTCCGGTTGCCTGCCGCCAGCGGTTGAACTAAATTTTTTCCATGAGCACGATTCTTGAAATTGAATCCGCCATCGCCCAGCTTGAGCCGCAGGAAGTTCACCAGTTGGCCGAGTGGTTGCAGGAATTTCGCGCGGGTAAAACTGGAAATGGCGCGGCCCGCCACCGCTTTGCCTCCGCGTCGCTCATCGGCTGTTTGAAATCCGGCATCAAGGACAACGACAACGCCACCTTTCGCCGGGCATTGCGCGGGCAGTTGAATGAAAAGAATCGCTGACTCCGGCCTGCTCAAGGCCGTGCTCGACGCCGATGACCGGCACCATGCCTGGGCGGCGGATGAATTTTCCCGGCACGCTCCGTTTCACACCTGCGATGCGGTTCTGGCCGAAGTGGCCGCGCTGCTCAATGCGCCCGCCGTGGTCATGCAACTGGTTGTGAACGGAGACGTGGTTTTAGATTTTGACCTGCAAGCCGAGCACGGGCGCGTGATGGAACTGCTGTCAAAATATCACGATCACCCGATGGATTTGGCCGATGCCTGCATTGTGCGAATGGCTGAACTTGAGGAACGCGTGAAAGTCTGGACCACCGACCGCCGGGATTTTTCCGCTTACCGTCGTCATGGTCGTCAGACCGTGCCGTGTGAATTCCCGCCGGAAGATTAACCACGCGCCATCACGCCCGGCCAGGCGGCGGTGTTTTATCAGGATGATCTGGTCGTCGGTGGCGGGTGGATTATTAGGTGAGAATCATTAGGGGGTGCTTGGCGGTGGGCTCGCGCGATTGGGGGCGCGCGAATTGTCCAGACTGCGGCGCGGCGGTCGCATTTCCTCGGGATGCAGTTGCACGACAAAACCGCTTTTGTTTTCGCTCCACCATTTTTCCCAATCAGCGGCCTGTTCCTCCGTGAAGTGCTGGCCCGAGAACGCCCGCAAGGTTGCGGCGGCACGCTTGCGCAGGATTGGTTCCGCATCCTTCAACAACGGCAGGGTGAGCTCCACCGATTCGGGGTTCGCATTCTGATAAAGAATTTTGAGGCCAAGCAGTCGGGCAAATGGCTCGGAGTTGCACAGTAAAGGTATCACCTCCTGGTTGGAAAGTTCATAGGCAGATTGATTATTAAACTGTGAAAAGGCGATGCTAACGACTCTCCGGTCAGGCACGCCAAAGAATTGCAGCAAATCTTCGCGCGGGGCCGGCTTTCCAAAATGCTGCAACGCTCTCATCGCGGAGATGCGGATGTTGAGGTTTTTGTCTTTGAGCATGGTCTGGATAGTCGGGATGTATTTTTCCGCATCGTCCCGGATGGGAAGCCGGCTCAATGCATAGGCGGCCCTTTCGCGAACTTCGGCATCCGGATCCCGCAACATGTTGACGAAGGCTTCGGTGTGTTTGGAATTCCAATTTGCGGATTCAGTCAGCACATCAACCGCCATGAGCCTGACTTTGGGCTCTGAATCTTCCAACCAGACCGATGCAGCCTCCGTCAGCCTTGCGTCTTTGATGGATTCATAACCATGGTCAAAAGAGGAAACCGCATTCGCCGCGTTGACGCGCACCACCGGGTTTGTGTTTTGCAATGCGGAGAGCAACGCCGGAATAGCCTCCGCTTCAAACGACGCAAGGCTCGCGGCGGCATGATAACCATATTCCGTCGCCAGCTTTTCGGTGAAGCAGGCGATGGCAGCTTCAAATTTCAAATCCTGCATTTCCTCCGGCTTGAAAGTCCACGTCTGCTTTGTCAACCAAAAGGGCTTGGCGGCAAGACTGGGAATTTCCCGGCAGCACTCTGGCAAGTCTGCTTTCGCAACTTTTGCGTAGGGCAGCAACTCATCAGGAGCGGCGCAAAGGTCTTTGCTCCGGAGTTCAAAGTCCTTTTCCTCGTCTTTGTCCGACGACAGGGCAAATCCGCCACGACTTTCCTGCATCTGTCGGAGCTGTGCATTGCTGTCCTTGAGATTTTGCGCGCTCTTGACCGCTTGGGCCACGTCGTTGCTGCGAATGAGCGGCAGCTTCTTCTCCAGCATCGTTCTTTCCAGCAACGGTTCCGGTGACAGCACATAGACCTGCACCTCCGTGGGCCTGCCGTTGCCCGCCGAAATCTTGAGGGGATACACGCATTGCTCCGTGTCAAAACGGATGTGCAAAGGATTGAGCTCGCCGGAGGAAAGTCCCTGTGCTGATGCCGCAAGGTTCTGGCGGTCCTGCTGCAGGTTCACTTTGGCTGCCACGAAGAACCAATGACGCTGGACGTATTCGTCAATGATGGCCGTCGCGTTTGTAGGGATGGAAAAATGTTGTTCCTGCAACCACTTTTCCAGTGCGGTGGTGTCCTTGGTTGAAAGCACGGCGATCTCATAAGCCCCGACTGTTTTGATTTCAATGACTTTGACCGGCGGCTCTGGTGCCGCTGCCGAATCAATCCCGGCAACGCCATAGCTTGAAGACTTGTTCCGGCCGTAGCGTTGTCCGGCATCAAAATATTTCTGCGTGTATTGGCTCAATTCGTAGAAACATTTCATCGAACCTTTTTCCACCGTCGGCAGGCCGGGGACGGGGATGAGCCAGCCGAATTCCGCCACCGGCCCCTCGTATTTTACCTGGAGCAGCAAATCCTCGTGGCCGCCATCAAAGACCATGATGGCTTTCTGTGCCGGCTCGTTGATGTCCTTGTGCTTGTCCCAGACGAACGGCGGCGCGACGAACAACCCATCTGCCTGCACTTTTGTGACACCTCCAAGCCCTGCGAAGAACGACAACGCCAGCAATGATCTTTGAACGAGAAGTAAATTTAAGTTCATATTTGGATTTGATGACGAGGGGTATCTCAACATTTCGCCCGGGATTGTCAAGATGCCGTAAATCGAAAGGCGAAAGTTAAATTGTCCACTCAGCATCTTTTTTCTAGCATCGCGGCATGAACTGTCGTCTTTGGCTGTGCCTTGTGGCAATCCTGTTCACCGGCTGTGTTCTTTCCACTCGAACCAGCGACCGGAAAATCCGCGTGCTCATCGTGGACGGTTTCAGCAACCACGACTGGCAGCAGACGACGGCGCTCATTCGTGGCGTTCTTGCGCCCAGCGGTTTGTTCGAGGTCGCCGTCAGCACCGCGCCGGAAAAAACCAATGACCCGGCGGCGTGGGCCTCGTGGCGTCCGAAATTTTCCGACTGCGACGTGGTGATTCAAACCTGCAACGACATCAGCCACGGTCCGAAGTGGCCGGAGTTGGTGGAAAAAGATTTTGCGGATTTCGTGAGCGGCGGTGGGGGCGTTTATATTTTTCATTCGGCGGAAAATGCCTTCGTCGGCTGGAAGGAATACGAGCAGATGGTCGGCTTGTGCTGGCGCAAGGCGGATTACGGCACGGCCATCCGTGTGAACGAAGACGGGTCGCTCGTGCGGATTCCGCCGGGCGAAGGCGGCAACACCAGCCACGGCAAACGCGGCGACGTGCTGGTCACGCGCCTTGGCGACGATGCCATTCATGCCGGGATGCCGCGCGCGTGGCTCTCGCCGGACATGGAGGTTTATTTTTATGCGCGCGGCCCGGCGGAGAATGTGAACGTGCTGGCTTACGGTCGTGATACCAAGCCGGGGCAGGGGCTGTTGTGGCCGGTGGAATGGACGACCACTTACGGCAAAGGCCGCGTGTATGTTTCGACTTACGGCCACGTCTGGCGCGGTGATACAAATCCACCGGCGATGCGTTGCGCAGCGGTGCAAGCCATCATTCCGCGCGCAGTCCAATGGCTGGCGAAAAAGCCGGTGACGATTCCTGTGCCGCCGGATTTTCCCGGCACCAACGCCGCCTCCGTCCGCGCGGAGGACAAATTGATTTCCGCACCCGGCAGATGATTAGGTGCGGCGGAGCGCGGCGTTCACGCCGCTTCAACGTCCCAAGCGGAACGGCGTTGAAAAATCCACCCCCGCCTGCGCTTTGTGCAGTGAAGCGGCGTGAACGCCGCGCTCCGTCACCGGATTGCACGAGCCTCAATAACGCCGGGGTTTACGGGCCGAGTTGCTCCAGGAACTCGGACGGTTTGAAAGTGATTTCGAGATGTTGCACCAGATTCCCGCTGGCAGCGAGCAGCCACATGTTGGGAAAACCCTCGAGCTGGTGCGTCTTGAGAAAATCTTTGCCCTCCGCTGATTCGTATTCAAGGCGCGAAAAAACATATCTGGCGGCGATCACCTTTTTCACCCTGGCGTCGGCAAACACATTTCGATCCATCATCCGGCAGGCCGGACACCAGATGGCCGAGACATCCACCAAGACCATTTTGGATTCCGCCTTCGCCTTTGCCAGCGCTTGATCCAGCGGCAGGCTGACCAGCCCGGTCGCGGCCAAAGCCTGCCGCCCAAAATAAGTCTGCAACTGCACGTTGCCGAAATAAATCCCCAGCAGCAGCGCACCGATCAAAACCATCGGGCTGGTGAAAAACTTTTTCATGGTGCTGTCGCGGCGGATCAGCCGTTGTCACTTCGTCTGCGGCGTGGACTGGATGATTTTTTTCTTCTCCAGCTTTTCCAGCTTCGGCGCGATGACCACCTGGCAGTAGCCGGCGTTGGAATTGTTGTCGTAGTATTGCTGGTGATAATCCTCGGCCTTGTAGAATTTCTTGAGCGGGACGATTTCTGTCACGATGGGATTGCGGAAATCAGCTTGCGCCGCCAGCTTGGATTTTTCCGCGAACAATTTCTGTTTCTCGTCGCGATACAAAATGATCGAGCGATAGGACGTGCCTTCGTCTCCGCCCTGGCGGTTGAGCGTGGTCGGGTCGTGCGCCTGCCAGAAAACTTCCAGCAGCTTCGCGTAGGTAATCTTTTCGGGATCGAACGCGATCTCCGTCACCTCGGCGTGGCCGGTCGTCTCGGTGCAGACCTCGCGGTAGGTCGGGTTTTCCGTGGTGCCGCCGGCGAATCCGCTCGTCACGGAAACCACGCCGGGCAGCCGCTCGAAGACGGCCTCCATGCACCAGAAACAGCCGCCGCCGAAGTCGGCAATTTCAGTTTTATTTGTTCCGGTGGTTTTGGATTCGGTGGGGTTCATGGTTTCAACAGTTTTAGTTTGCTCGACGGTCTGGGTGGCGCGCGAGCAGGAAAAATTCACCGCGCCGGCGGCCAGCAAAATCAGGATGCCGTTTTTCATTTTGTTTT
>JAYVCM010000437.1:0-7451 GCA_043749955.1 Limisphaerales bacterium
CCGCGCCAGAGCGCGTTGCGGATGCCGCGTGCGCGGTGCAGTTGCGTGGCGGCGCGCACGTTGTCGAACACGGTCATCGAGGCGAACAGCCGGATGTTCTGGAACGTCCGCGCGATGCCGTGCTTGGCAAGGTGATGCGGTTTGAGTTTCGCACTGGGTCTGCCAGCAAAGGAAATTTTTCCCGCCGTCGGCTGATAAACACCGGTGATCAGGTTGAAAACAGTCGTTTTGCCTGCGCCGTTCGGGCCGATTAGGCCAACGAGTTCGCCCGCGCCAATCTGCAAATCAACTTCCGACACCGCCGTCAACCCGCCGAAACGAATCGTCACTTGGTCAAGTTGTAACAAGGTTTCGCTCATGCCTTGGTTCGCCACGGTTTTTTGAAATTGAACAAGCCTTGCGGCCGCAAAATCATCAGCACGATGATGAGCAGCGAGTAGAGGATCATGCGGTATTCCGCGAAGCCGCGCAGAAATTCCGGCAGCAGCGTCAGCAGCACCGCCGCGACAATGACGCCTGCCGTGCGGCCCATGCCGCCGAGGATGACCATCATCACGATGTCTATGCTCTTGAGAAAATCAAATCCGGTCGGCGAGAGAAATTGTTTGTGATGCGCGTAAAGCCCGCCGGCGATGCCGGCGAAAAATGCGCCGAACACAAACGCGGTGACTTTGTAACGCACCGGATTGACGCCGATGGAACTGGCGGCGATCTCGTCGTCGTGGACGGCGATGAAGCCGCGTCCGTAAGTCGAGTTCACGATGGACGTGATGACAAAAACGGTGATGGCGGCGAAGGCCCACGCCCAGAACAGGTTTGTTTCGTGCGGGATGTTTTTCAATCCGCTGGCCGCGCCGACGGAATCCATGTTCTGCAAAACCACGCGGATGATTTCGCCGAAGCCGAGCGTGACGATGGCAAGATAATCGCCGCGCAACCGCAGCGTCGGCACGCCGACGGCGAGGCCGGACAGCGCCGCGAGCAAGCCGCCCGACAGCAGCGCGGCGACAAACAAGACCGGTGCCAGCGCCGGCGAA
Organism: Limisphaerales bacterium; assembly: GCA_043749955.1. GTDB lineage: Bacteria > Verrucomicrobiota > Verrucomicrobiia > Limisphaerales > UBA11358 > UBA11358. Next base: position 1,038 of record JAYVCM010000437.1, read on the forward strand.
ACCAGGCCGGAAAACACGATGGAAATTTTCGCCGCCGTGTAAGCACCGACGGCCATGAAACCCGCGTGGCCCAATGAGAATTGCCCCGTATGGCCGTTGATGAGATTGAGGCTGACGGCGAGAATGACGTTGATGCCGATGTCAATCACCACGCCGAGATAGTAGCGGTTGAAGTGCGCGGAAAAAGCCGACACGACCGCCGCCACGAGGATGGCCGCGATCAGAAATCTTTTTGCGCCGGAGTTCATGTCTAATTAAAAGAAAGCGGCAGCCTGTTTTTCCATGCCACCACTGACAATAAAAGCCATTCTACCCCGCAATCTGTTTAAATATTCCGCCTCCCATGTGGTTCTCAATTGCCTTGTAATTGCGCGTGTTCATGAACACATGCATATAACAATGATGAACTGTAAGAACCAAATCCTGAAAATCTTTGTCTGAAGATTTATCGTTTTCAATTGATTTAACATTGAGACCCATTTCCAAGCATTCCTCGTAATGAATATGCCGTTCGTGGGTCTTATTTTCAGTAAAATCTGTCAGCCTCGTCACTATCGTGTCAGCCTTTTCCTTTGCATCTAGCTGGCCCGCAAACATAATTTCTACGAGTTGCTCCCTTACAAAACTATTTGACCATTCAATAGCATTCTCACACCGACTTAAAAAAGTAGGTCTGTATTGTCCGATGATGCTTTGCCAGAGTGGAATCTTGCTGGGGTCATCCTTAACTTGTTTGCAGGCTTCGCGAAATTCACTCAAAACTCCATAGGCAGGAATGCCATTGATGTGCGGGTCTATTGGGCCAAGGTTTGAATGTTTTCCCATCCAAATTTCTTTGCAGGAACAAGCCAACATGGTTCCGGCAGACATGGCGATTTGCGGCACGATTGCCCGAACATCTTTGTCGAACATTTTGTGCAAATAATCAACGATTGATTGCGTTGAGGAAATATTGCCACCGGGAGTATGAATAATTAAGTCCAGCCCTTTGCTGCGATCCAATTTATGCACGGCCATCATAAAGCCGTTTTTGTCCTCATCATTGATTTCAATGCCACCAACTTGTTTTGAGAGGAATCCCGAGTAGTAAGCGATGACATTTCGCCCCGTTTTTTCGTGGAGGGATTTCAGATAGCCATGCCGAACGACATCAATAGCACGAGCACCTTGTGCTTGGAGCGTTTGAATCTGCTGTAAAACCTCGCTCCAATTAGCCATTGAAATTGGGGCACAATAAAGATTCGATGCCGTAGGTGGTTTCGCTGGGGACGAATTTCAACGGAGAAGGCTGGTCAAGAGAGAAATTATCTTCGTCACGCTGCCAAGTTGGATTTGGGCTTGGAACAAAAAAGTGCCTGTATTGCTCCTCAACACCCAATTTTTCGTCTTTCGAAACCTCAACTTTTTCAGGATATGCCATAGCTGTATTCATGATGTGGTATCGGAATTGACTGAAGTAACTTTAGAAGGAAAATTCGGTTCGGTCAAATTGAATAAAAGGTGTCACTAAACTTTCTCCACCGTTGATTTGCCGAGCAGCCCGGCGGGTTTGAACAGCAGGATCAAAATCAAAATCGCGAAGGCGATGCCGTCGCGGTAGTTCGACACACCGGAGATGCCGCCGGCGAACGTTTCGAGCAATCCCAAAATCAATCCGCCGAGCGCCGCGCCCGGCAGGTTGCCGATGCCGCCCAGCACGGCGGCGACGAACGCCTTCAGGCCGGTCTGCACGCCCATGAGCGGGTCAATGCTGGCGTAATTCATCGCGAACAAAATTCCGCCCGCGCCCGCGAGCGCGGAGCCGAGGCCGAAGGTGAACGAGATGACGGAATTGATGTTCACGCCCATGAGCGCGGCGGCAGGTTCGTTGAAGGACACGGCGCGCATGGCGGTTCCCATCCGCGTTTTTTGCACGATGAACCGCAGCGCGACGAGCAGCAGCGCGGTGGTGACGAGGACGATGATTTGATTCACGCCGATGACGAGGCCGCTGAAAATAAAAGTGGTGGCGGGAATGAGGTCAGGAAATTTATGCGGCGCGGCGCCGAAGACGTGGCTGTTCTGGCAGGTGTATTCGATGAACAGCGAAACGCCGATGGCGGTGATGAGCACGGTGAGCTTGGGCCGGCTGCGCAACGGACGATACGCGAGAAATTCAATGACGATGCCGAGCAGCGCGCACATGGCCATCGCCAAAACCAAGACCAGCGCCCCGCCAATGTAGGATTGCGCCGGGAGAAATTTGTTCACCAACGGCGAAAGAAAATATCCGGCAAACGCGCCGAGCATGAAGACATCGCCGTGCGCGAAGTTGATGAAGCGGAGGACGCCATAGACCATCGTGTAGCCGAGCGCGATGAGCGCGTAGATCGCGCCGAGCGCGAGGCCGTTGATCAATTGCTGGAGAAATTCGGTCATCTAGCGACGGTTAAAACCGGCGTTAGAGTGCCTCACGGCCCGACCGTTTCCAAGTATTTGAATTTGCCGCCTTCGATTTTGAGGATGACGGCGGACTTGGAGGCGTCGCGGTTTTCGTTGATGGTGATCTGGCCGGTGACGGCTTGAAAAGCTTTCGTGGCGGCAATGGCATCGCGTAATTTAGCGCCGTCCGTCGTGCCGGCGCGTCTGATGGCATCCACCAGAACAACCGCTGAATCGTAACCGCAGGCGGCGAGCGCATCCGGCGTCTTGCCCGGCCAGCGCTTGGAATAATTTTCCACGAATTTTTTGCTGACGTCCGTGGCCACCGCCGGGCTGTAGTGCGTGGAAAAATAATTGCCTTCCACCGCGTCGCCGCCGATCTCGGTGAGCTTGGAAGATTCCCAGCCGTCGCCGCCAAACAGCGGGACGTTGAGGCCGAGCTGTTTCGCCTGCACGCAGATCAACGCCGCTTCCGTGTAATAACCGGGGACAAAAACGCCGCCGGGGTTCGCTGCCTTGATGGCCGTGAGCTGCGCCTTGAAATCCTTGTCGCCGCCGTTGTAATCGAGTTCGGTCACGATCTCGCCACCGTTGGCCTTGAACTGCTCCTTGAAAAATTTCGCGAGGCCCTTGCTGTAATCGCTCTTCACGTCGGTGAACACGGCGACGCGCTTCGCTTTCAGAGTTTTCGTGGCGAAGTTCGCCATGACCGTGCCTTGGAACGGATCAATGAAACAGACGCGAAAAATGTAATCGCCGGTCTTGGTCACGTCGGGATTCGTGGACGACGGCGAGATCATCGGGATTTTGTTTTGCTGGCAGATGGGCGCGGCTTCGAGCGAACGGGACGACGCGACTTCGCCGAGGATGGCGATGACGTTGTCGCGCGAAACCAGCTTGTTCACGACCGTGGCGGATTCGCCAGCCTTGCATTGGGTGTCCTCGGTGAGCAATTCCAGCTTCTTGCCCAGCAAGCCGCCAGCAGCATTGATCTCCTCAATTGCCATGAGCGTGCCTTCGTGCGACGAGATGCCGAAGGTGGCGTCCTTGCCGGTGAGCGAGGCGAACTCGCCGACCTTGATGGTGTCGCCGCCCGCGCCGGGGGCGGAGGACGGCTTGTTGCAGCCGGTGAGAAAAAGCGCGGCCGCGACGGCGGCCAGAAATTGTGGATGCCAGATTTTCATAATTGTTCCAAAAGTTTGAATGATGATTTTTTCCACGCCGCCCGCGCGCTGACGGCAGGCTAGAAAATCCGCCGCCAACTTTCAACCTTGTTTCCGCCCAATCAAGGCAGGGCAGAGCGGCCGCTCTGCCCCATTCTCCCCGTCAGCCAGCGCAGCGCGGCAGACGGGCGGCGGACTTGAAAAATATATTTCACACCGTTGGCCGCTTCCCGCTTTGCAAATCCGGCGCGCGGCGTTAGAGTCGTCCCGTTGAACAATGAATTTTCCATAGCGGCCTACTGGTCGGACGGGATGGACGAGGACGGCCTGGCGGACTGGGCGCGGCGGCTGCGCGCCCGGCTGCGCGCGTCCGAGGTCTCGCTCGGCCTCGTCTTCATGGCGCCGAAATTTTTTCCGCACGCGCCGCAGGTGCTGGAGATTCTCCGGGTCCACGCGCAGATTCCATTGCTGGCGGGCTGTTCGAGCAACGGCCTCGTGGCGAACGCGGAGGAGATCGAATCCGCCGGCGGGCTGGTGCTCGCCCTCTACCATCTGCCGGGCGCAAATCTGAAGGGCGTCCGGTTCACGCAGGAGCAGGTGGACGCGGCGGACGGCGAACATTACTGGCCGGTGGAATCGGGCGTGGCGCAAAAAAATGTGAACGGCTGGCTCACGTTCATTGACCCGTTTCACCTCGACGCCGAGGCGTGGCTGCGTTCGTGGCAGCAAAGTTACGCGGCGCTCCCGATTTTTGGCGGGCTGGCCACGGGAAATTTTCCCGAACCGCTCGCGCAGGTTTATCTCGACGGCGACGTGTTTGAAGACGGCGGCGTGGCCGTCGCGGTCGGCGGCGACGTGACGCTCGCGGGCGTCGTGTCGCAGGGCTGCACGCCCATCGGCGAGGCGTGGACGCTGACGCGCGTGAACCAGAACCTCATCCAGTTCATCGGCAACCGCCCGGCCTACACGGTGCTGTCCGAGACGGTCAACCAGCTTACGCCCGCCGAACAGAAGCAGGCGCACGGCAATCTGTTCATCGGCCTCGTGGTGGATGAATACCTCGAGGATTTCCACCGCGGCGATTTTCTCGTGCGCAACCTGCTCGGCGGTGACCCGAGTTCCGGCATCCTCGCCGTCGGCGCCTTGCCGCGCGCCGGGCAGACGATCCAGTTCCAGCGCCGCGACGCCGCCGGGGCCACGCAGGAGATGAACGAACTGCTGCTCCGCACCAAAAACCACCTCGCCGGCTCCGTCGTGTATGGCGGCTGCCTCTGCTGCTGCAACGGGCGCGGGCGCAATCTTTTTGGCCGGCCGAACCACGACACCGGCCTCGTGGCGGAACATTTTGGGGAAATCGGCCTGGCCGGATTTTTCGGCAACGGCGAGATCGGCCCCGTCGCCGACAAGAATTTTCTGCACAGTTATACGGCCTCGCTCGCGCTGTTTGTAAAAAAGTAACCGCAGTTCGCCATTGCTTTTGCGTGCCGGACAGCCATCCTCACTAAAATTTGTGCCTGACGAACAATCCAATCTGAATCCGCCCGCCGCCGCCCGTCGCCCCAGCACCGGCACCCGCCGCCGGGGCCGTCGCGGAGGCCGTGGCCGCAGCCGCAGCCCGCTGCCCGCCGGCGAAAAATCCACCGCGACCGGCGACGACATTTCACCCGCGACCGACACGACGGAAGAAGCCGACGGGCCAGCCGAGGCCGCAGAACAAGAAGCCGACACCAGCGGCAATTTCCGCGAGCCGCATCCCGAAGAACCGGGTGAAACGGCGCCGCCCGAAGAAGCGCCGTCCGCGTCCGCCGAAGCTTCGCCCGAGCCGGGAGCCACGCGTCCGCCGCCCGCGAAGCCGCGCGATTTTCAACGCGATCCCCAGCGCGAACCGCAGCGCGACCGCCGCCCGGAACGCCGCCCGGAATCGCAGCGTCCCGAATCGCAGCGCCCGGAGGCCCAGCGTTCCGAGGCCCAGCGCCCGGAACCGCAGCGTCCGAAGCCCTACGTCAAGCCCGCCGATTTTCGTCCCGCCGACATTTCCGCCATCCATCAGGCCGTGGCGCACGCCACCGAGATTGCCGAGACGCTCAAGCACACGATGGATCAGTTGGATGAGATTCTCGAACTGGTGGAACTCGCGGAGCGCCAGAAGCTCGCCGACGAACGCGAACTGGACGAACTTCGCCGCGCCCTCCGCCGCATCCAGCCGCCGCGCTTTCAGCCGCCGCCGCCGTCACGCGGCCCGCGCCGCGACGACCCGCCGCGCGGCCAGCCGGAACCCGGCCAGCGGCGCGACGAACCGCGCAGCCAGCAACAGGAACCAGAAGAGCCGCGGGAAAATCCAGGCCCGGCGGAATAAAAATTTTTCCGCGCCATGAACCTCGCGGAAAAACAGGTTGAACTCACCGCCCGTCTATCCGCGCTGAAAAACGGCCAGGATCGTTTCGCGTTTTTGGTGGAGCAGGCCAGACAACGTCCGCCGTTCGCATCCGAACTGCGCGTGGCTGACAATTTGATTCCCGGCTGCCTCGCCAGACTTTGGTTCCTTCCGCAATTCCGCGACGGCCAATGTTTTTTCGCGTGCGATTCGGATTCGCTCGTCGTGAAGGCCGTCGCCGGGCTGCTCTGCGAATTTTACAGCGGCCATCTGCCATCGGAAATTCTCGCGCACGATCCGGGTTTTCTCGCGCCGCTCGGCATCACGCAGCATCTCACCCCCAACCGCCGCAACGCGCTGGCCAAAGTCTGGGACCGCATCAAAGAATTCGCAGCGGAGCGCCGGGCACCGTCCCGGCTCGAACCGGAAAATAAAAACCAACCGGCCGGGACGGTG
>JAYVCM010000438.1:0-2981 GCA_043749955.1 Limisphaerales bacterium
CAGGTTGGTCTTGCTCAACAATTGGATGAATAAATTATCATGGGTGTTGTGCGCCAAAAGGTCGGCCACCTGACCGGTCAAGTCCACGCTGAGGATCTCAAGGCATAAAACATTCGAAGGATAACACATCATCGAATAAGTGTTCGGCAATTTAAAACCATCGCCGCCGGAATTCAACGGGGCGGCGGCCAGCTTGGCTTCCCATTCGGCTTCCGCTTGCAGCTCGGAATAATTTACCAGCCTGTCATCCAGGACAAAGGCATCATCTCCCAAGGGCCATAGATCAAGCTTTAGCGCATTGCACGGAAATGGCGGGAGCGTCGGGTTTTGCATGGACCAGTAACCAGATGAAACAACTTGATTACGCTTATTCCTCGGCAACGAGTCAAACGGAACCGGTGGAACCAAAGTCAAAGCCTTCAGCATGGCCTGCATCTTCGCGGGTGATTCCAGACTGACATTGATGCTAGCGAAAGCATCGGGGGTGGCGGCGGATGATTTGAAAACCCATGACAGAACCAGCAGCCCGGCAAGAATCCATTTTAGATTTTTCATTTTGTCCCTTTCCAATTGCCAGCTTTCTAACAACCCAGTCAGTTGAGCGCAAGAACAAAATAAACCTATAGGTTCTAGTTCATACGTGAGGCTTGTTGTTTCGTGTTTCCACTGTGAAACCAAAACCGAAATACCGCCGCACCCTTGGAGAGGCGATTCGGGTTTATCGCAAAAAAGCAGGCTTAAGCCAGGAGAAACTTGCAGAAATAGCCGAGCTTCATCCGGTTTATGTCAGCACGGTTGAGCGCGGGGCAAAAACCATTTCCATGGATGCCTTGATGCGGATTGCCAAAGCCTTGAAGGTCCGGATCCGCGACCTCGTTGCGGATGTTTGACGCGGCATTTAACCCGGCCCTTTAAAAAATTTCTTTAAAAAAGTTACTTCGCACCCGTGGCGGAAAAGACGGCGGGGATGGTGCGGACGAGGATGGCGAGATCGAGCCAGATGGACCAGTTGTCAATGTATTCGAGATCCAGACGGACCCATTCCTTGAAGTCGGAAATTTTGTTGCGGCCGCTGACCTGCCAGAGACAGGTGAGGCCGGGCTTGACGCTCAAGCGGCGGCGATGCGCCAGGTCATTGAAACGTTTGACCTCGTTCACGGGCAGCGGGCGCGGGCCGACGAGGCTCATCTCGCCGCGCAGGATGTTGAAGAACTGCGGAAGCTCGTCGAGGCTGTATTTGCGGAGGAATTTGCCGACGGACGTGATGCGCGGGTCGTTGGTGACCTTGAAGACGGGGCCGGTCATCTCGTTCATGGCGGCCAGCTCGTGCTGGAACTGCTCGGCGTTGGTCGCCATGGTGCGGAATTTGAAGATGTTGAACGGCGAGCCGTTGAGGCCGGAGCGCTGCTGGCGGAAGAAGACCGGGCCGGGCGAGTTGAGCCGGATCAACAGCGCAATGACGAGCATCAACGGCGCGAGGAGGATCACTGCGGCCAGGGCGCCGATAAAATCCAGCAGCAGCTTGGCGAGCATCTGCCAGGAGCTTTCGGGCGTGCTGCGGAACACCAGCAGCGGGCTGCCGAACATCTCGTCGAAGCTGGCGTGCGCGATCTGCGTCGCAAAAAAATCGGCGATGAGCCACGCCTCGACGCCCTCAATCTCGCAGAGCTGGATGATGCTTTCGACGCGTTCGAGCTGGGTGTGCCGGGCGCTGACGAGGACGCCGCTGACGGAAAATTCGTGGAGCAGCTCGATCAGCCTGGGCGGCGGCAGCTCGGCGAGGTTGAATTCGGCGGCGACCTCGAGGCTGTCGGCGGCGCGTTCCTGGAGCAGCCGCCGGAGCCGGGCGATTTCCGAAAGCGTGCCGGCGATGATGACGCGGCGCTTGTATTGCGCCTTGGCCACGCGGCTGTGCATCGCGAGCCGGAGCAGCTCCTCCTTCAGCCAGACAAAACCGAAGCCGATGAGGCCGAAATAAACCATGGTCACGCGCGGCACCATTTCGCGGAACATGAAGAGCAGGAGCACCAGGCCGATGGTCAGGATGAAACAGCCCTTGAGCAGCGGCCAGAACATCGCCGTGCGCGAGCCGAGCATCGGGCGGTTGTAAAAGCCCTGCGATTCGAGGACCAGCGGCGCGGCGGGGACGAGCGCAAAGTAAAGCCACACCACCGAGTTGAACGCCCCCGGCCCGATGGCCTCCAGGCCGAGCAGCGCGGACAGCGCCTCGTTGCCGCGCAGCAGATACGCCAGCCAGAAGCTCGCGGTAAACACACACGCATCCGTGAGCTGATGTAACTGCGTCCGAAAATGGCGGTCGCGCTGGAGCATGAAATGGTTTTTCGCCGCGGATCAGGTGGCGGCGGTTTTTTTTATTTTCCCGCGCGCGGCACCAGTTGGAATTCCGGCACGGCGGCGGCGATCAGTTTTTTCATCCGGTCATACGTCGCCGCCTCCTGCCCCGGCAGGCACGGCGAAAAATAGGAGATGTAGGCCCAGCGGTCCAGCACGCCGGTCAGCAGCAGGTCGCGCGGCACGAGCCACATCTTCCGCTTCCATTCACTGGCGGTGTAATGCGTGCCGTCCACGAACCAGTAAAGATAGATGCCGCGCAACGTCAGCACCTTGCCCGCCGGATTCTGAACCTGCTTGGTGGCGACGAGCTTGTTGACCGGCAGGTCATACGCGAACGGCCGCTCCATGCGGATGGTGTCGGGATGCGTGTTGGCATCGTCCACCGTCCAGCCCTGGCCCGTCAGGCAGATCTGCGGCGCGTGGATGCTCGAACGGTCGCTGCCCATCAGCACCGTGCTGGTCTGCGCCCAGAAATCATCCGCCGAAGACTTGTAAATCCGCACGCGAAAACTGGTGTCCGCCGGCAGCTTCAACAGCTCCGTCTCCGCGTTCGTCAAAATTTCCGAGGCGAACCCCGGCACCATTTCCGGCATGAGGATCTCCAGGTTTTTGCTGCCGGCCAGCGG
>JAYVCM010000439.1:0-5019 GCA_043749955.1 Limisphaerales bacterium
CGGATGATGACGCGGTAATTGCGCGGCACGACGACCAGCGCCAACGCCGCCAGCAGCGGCCAACCTGCGATGTAAGTCAGTATGGACATTTATTTTTAACGCAAAGACGCAAAGGTGCAAAGGCGCAAAGAAATTTTCATTTTCTCCGCGTTGCGGCTTGGCGTCTTCGCGCCTTTGCGTTGAAATTTTGTTTTCATTTTCCCAAAACGAAATAGAGCACCAGCGCCACGCCGAGCACGAACAGAAAGGCGTAGGTCTGGAGGTTGCCGGTTTGCACGAGGCGCAACGCGCGTCCGCTCAAATCCGTGCCGCCGCGAATCAGGCCGATGCACGCGCCTTCGATGATCCAGCGGTCAATCCAGTCGGCAATGGCTGCAATCAAATCGTGCAGGCGGATGACCGTGGCCTCGTAAAGCTCGTCGAAATAAAATTTGTTCTTCATCGCCGTCGCCAGACCGCCGAGTTTGGCGGGCAGCGGATCGGTGCCGGCATTTTTGTAGAGCGAGAAAGCCAGAAAGATGCCGGCCAACGCGACGCCGATGCCGATCAGCATCGGGACAGGCGTGTGCAACGGTTCCAGCGCTTGCTGAACGATGGAAAGTGTCTCGTGTTCCGCGACGAACTGCGAACCGTAGTTGTTCGTAACGCCGATGAACCCGCCGACGGCCGCGAACACCGCCAGCGCCACGAGCGGCAGCGTCATCACCAGCGGGGATTCGTGCGCGTGCGCGGCGGCTTTGGATTTTTCCTGGCCGAAGAAAACGACGAAGAACAAACGGAACGTGTAAAACGCGGTCAGTGCGGCGACAAAAACGGCAACGCCAAACAGCAGGTAACTTTTCTGTTCCAGCGCCTGTGCGAGAATGGAATCCTTTGAATAGAAACCGCTGAACGGCGGAATCCCGCTCAAGGCCAGCGCGCCAATCAGGAACGTCCAGAAGGTGAGGGGCATTTTCTTGCGCAGGTTGCCCATCTGCCAGATGTCCTGCTCGTGATGCATTCCGATGATGACCGAACCGGCGCTCAAGAACAGCAGCGCCTTGAAAAACGCGTGCGTGGTCAGATGGAACATCGCGGGCGTCGGGCCGCTCAAGCCGACGGCCATGACCATGTAGCCGAGCTGCGAAAGCGTCGAGTAGGCGATGATGCGCTTGATGTCGTTTTGCTGGACGGCAATGAGCGCGGCGAGCAGCGCGGTGAATCCGCCGATGTAGGCGATGACGTGGAGCGCGTCGGCGTTGAGCAAAAAGAAAATGCGGCACAGCATGTAAACACCGGCGGCCACCATCGTCGCGGCGTGGATCAAGGCGGAAACGGGCGTCGGGCCTTCCATCGCGTCCGGCAGCCAGACGTGCAGCGGGAATTGCGCGGACTTGCCCATCGCGCCGCAGAAAATCAGCAGGCCGGCGAGTGTCGCACTGGCGCCGAGCAAGGCCGGATTCGCGGTGATGGCCGACTGCAATTCGCCGAAGTTCAGCGAGCCGAGCAGTCCCCAGACCATCAGGATGCCGGCAAGAAACCCAAAGTCGCCAAGGCGGTTGACGATGAAGGCTTTTTTCGCGGCGTCGCCGGCGCTGGGTTTTTCAAACCAGAAACCGATGAGCAGGTAGCTGGACACGCCGACGAGCTCCCAGAAAATGAACATCATCACGAAATTATTCGCCAGCACAATGCCGAGCATCGAGAAGGTGAACAAACTCATGAACGCGAAGAAGCGCGCCTTGCTGCGGTCTTCGTCCATGTAGCCGTAGGAATAAATATGGATCGCGCCGCCGACGCCGGTGACGATGAGCATCATCATCAGGCTCAACGCGTCGAGCTTCAGGCCGAAATCAATCTGCAGGCCGCCGATGGACAGCCAGTTCGCCGCCGTCTCCGTGACCGCCGGATGAAAACCGTTGGCGGCGATGAAGGCGATGGTCAGCACAAACCCGGTGACAATCGCGCCAATCGAGATGAGGCTGCTCGTCGTTTTGCAACGCAACGTAAAAAGCGTGATCACTGTCGCTGACAGCAGCGGCAGGAACAGAATTAACCAGGGCAGAATTTCGTATTTCATCAGGGGAAACATTCAACATTCAACATTGAACTCCCAACATTCAATGCGGCCGCGCGCCGACAGTTCGGCGTTGGAAGTTGAATGTTGAATGTTGAATGTTTCTTCATTGCTTCAAAGCTTCATCGAGGTCAGGTCTTCGACGTGCGCGGACTGGCGTTTGCGGTAGAGCGCCACGATGAGCGCGAGGCCGACCGCCACTTCCGCCGCCGCCACGGTGATGATGAAAAACACCAGCACCTGGCCGTCGAGCTTGTTGTTGAACCGCGAAAAGGAGACGAGCGCGAGGTTCGCCGCGTTGAGCATCAGCTCGAGCGACATATACATGACCAGCAGGTTGCGGCGCATAATGACGCCGAGCAGCCCCAGGCTGAACAGGATCATGCTCACGGCCAAGTAATGTTGTAGTCCAACGTTCATTTTTTTTGCTGCGAGGATGGAGGATGGAGGATGGAGGATGGCCGGAACGCCGCGCAGACGCCGCCATCTTCCATCTTCAATCCTCGATCTTCGTTTTTCATTCCAGTTTCTTTTTGCTCAACAGAATCACGCCGACCATCGCCACGAGCAGCAGCACGGAGACGATCTCAAACGGGAGCGTGTATTGCGTGAACAAGAGCTTGCCGAGCGCGTAGGTTTCGCCTTCGAGCGTCGGCTCGGCGGCGTTGGGTTTGACGGAGGCGAGCGATTTTACAAAAATGCTGGCGATGATGCCGACGGAAACCAGTCCGGCGGCCAGGCCGAAGAATTTTATTTTGCGGCGCTGTTCCTCCTTCAGGTCGAGCAGCATGATGACGAACAGGAAGAGCACCATGACCGCGCCGGCATAGACGAGAATCTGCACCGCCGCGAGAAAGAACGCGTGCAACAGCACGAACAACCCGGACATCGAGATGATGGTCAGCACCAGAAACATCGCGCTGGTGACGGGGCTGCGGCTGAACGGATTCGCGACGACGAACACGCCGCACAGCAGCGTCAGCGCCGCGAAGACGTAAAACAAAACGTCCGGCACTGCGGTTCCACCGAGCAAATTATTGATGGCTTCCATTGCTGATCAGGGCTTCACTGGAAAACTTTCCTGCGCCTGCGCCTCTTCCAGTTTAAGCTTCCATTTCTGGATGCCGGGGCTGACGCCGCCGAGCGACAGGAGTTTTTCCTTGTTGTAAATCATCTCCTCGCGGCTCGTGCCGATGAGCGAATAATCCTTCTGCAAAAAGATCGCCTCCTCCGGGCAGACTTCCTGGCAGAAGCCGCAGAAGATGCAGCGGAGCATGTTGATCTCGAATTCCACCGGCATCTTTTCCGCGTTGGTGCGGTCGGCCAGCCTGCCGGAGTCGCCGGGCGGCGTGATGCGGATGGCTTTCGGCGGGCAGACAAATTCGCAGAGCTGGCACGAAACGCATTTCGTGTGGCCTTCCTGATCTTTGACGAGATACGGCGCGCCGCGATAGTCCACCGGCAGCGTCCATTTCTGCTCGGGATATTCCATCGTCACGACCTTGCGCTGGATGAGCGTGGAGTAGGCGTGCTTGAGCGTCACCTTCAACCCGCCGATGATGGCCGGCAGGTAAAGCTTCTCCCAAAACGTCAATGGTCTGCGATCTACAATCATGCGAGTGCCGTTTCGTGTTTGCGCTGCTGTTTTACAAATTCAATGGATGGCTTGCCGAGCGCGAGTCCGGCCGCGCTCAAATCTTCGTCCACGTCCGGCCAGTGAACACCGTAGCCCTTGCCGAGCAATTTGTAATGCTCGCGCTGCGCGCGGGTCGCATTGAACAGGCGCGGAAACCAGACCAGCGGCAGTTGCACCGAGCGGCCGTCGTCGAAGTCCACCTTCAACGTGTCGCGCGTGCAGCGCACCTTCGTCACCCGGATGTCATCCAAAGTATTCATTCCATTTCGTCAAAAGTTCCTGCCGGTGTTCCCGCAGGATGTCAAAAATTTTACCAAGTTCGCTCCGCGAAAAACCGGCGTTCTTGGCGAGCTGCAACGGCTCCAGCCAGAATTTTGCCTGGTTGCCGCCTTTGTCCACATGGACGTGCGGCGGCTCGTCGAAATCGGAACTGAAAAATCCGATGCGATAACCTTTGATTCGCAAAACTGTTGGCATGGTGCGGTCATTTTCAGCTCAATCCAAAATTTCCTTCGCGCCGACAAATTTCACCAGCTTCTCAAACGGAATGTCCACGATCAGCTTCTGGCCGTCGGCGAACATGAGAATCGTCGCCCGCGGCGTCGGCTGCATCGAGGCGATATGTTCCGTGTTGAAGCAGAACTCGGAGTTCTTGCCACTGATGTCGTCCGTCAATGTTGTCTTGATGTATGCCATAACGGTTGCCTTTGGTTAATTGCCTGACTTGAACCACAGCCAGAGGGCCGTGATCAAAATGTTCACCAGCGCGAGCGGCAGAAAACGCCGCCAGCCCAAGTCCATCAACTGATCATACCGGAACCGCGGGAACATCCAGCGCACCCAGATGAACACCACCATGAAAAACAGCATCTTCGCCAGGAAAATCAGGACGTGCGCGATGCCCATGCCGAGCGTCGTCGCCGCGTGATCCAGCCCCCAGAACGGCAGCGTCCAGCCGCCGAAAAACAGCACCACCATCATCGCCGACGACGACACCATGTTGGAATATTCCGCGAGGAAAAACAGCGCGAACTTCATCGAGCCGTATTCCGTGTGATAGCCGCCGACCAGCTCGGTTTCCGCCTCGGGCAAATCGAACGGCGTGCGGTTCGTTTCCGCGAACGACGCGATCATGAAAATGACAAACGAAACCGGCGAATACAGCACCATCCAGCCGTTCAGGGACTGCCAGGTGATGATCGTGCTCAAATTTAAATTGCCGACAATGAGCAGCACCGGGATGACCGACATGCCCATGGAAATTTCATACGAGATCATCTGCGCGCTCGAACGGATGCCGCCGAACATCGGATACTTCGAGTTCGCG
>JAYVCM010000440.1:0-4026 GCA_043749955.1 Limisphaerales bacterium
GGGCCGCGCGCGACGATCAGTTCGTGGTCGAAATTTCCGTGCGGCGGCGGCGTGGGCGTCTGCCAGTCGAGCGTGGTCGCGTCCCACGGATTGTCGTTCTTCACCTTCTCGCCGTGGCTGATGCTCCAGAATAAATTGACGATGAACGGAATCTGCGCGATGCCCAGCGCGACGGCGGCGGCAAAAATCCAGCCGTTCAAGGTCATCACCGAACCGGGCAGCGCGTCAATCGCATTGGGCACGCGCGCGAGGGAGTAATTCACGCCGCCGTCGCTCATGCGGCGCAACATGCCCTTGATGCCCTGCGCGAACATGGGCATGAACACGACGTTCATGAACACGAACGAACACCAGAAATGCACATGGCCCCAGAACTCGTTCATCTTTCGCCCGGTTATTTTTGGGAACCAGAAATAAATTCCGGCGAACAGCGCAAAAATTGTTCCCGGCGCGACGACGTAATGGAAATGCGCGATGATGTAGTAGGTGTCGTGCAGATACAAATCCGCCGCCGCGAGGCCGAGCGGCAGGCCGGTAAGCCCGCCGATGCCGAACATCGGCAAAAATCCGAGCGCGAACAGCATGGGCGTGTTGATGCGGATGGAGCCGCCCCACAGCGAGAGAAACATACACGTCAAAATAATCACCGACGGAATCGAGATGATCATCGTCGTCGCCTGGAAGAACGTGGCGATTTTCTGGCCCATGCCGGTCATATACATGTGATGCGCCCAGACGATGAACGACAGGAAGCCGACAAACAGCACGGAATACACGAGCGATTTGTAGCCCCAGATCGGCTTGCGCGTGTTGTTGGCGAGGACTTCGACCACGATGCCCATCGCCGGCAAAATCAAAACATAGACTTCCGGATGGCCGAGGAACCAGAACAGATGCTGCCACAACAGCGGACTGCCGCCGCCGCTCCGGCCGGCAATTTCACCGCCCACCGCGAGGCCCGTCGGCAGGAAGAAACTTGTGCCGGCGAGGTTGTCCATCAATTGCAAAACGCCGGCGGCTTCGAGCGGCGGAAAGGCCAGCAACAAAATGAAGGCCGTCACGAATTGCGCCCAGACAAACCACGGCAGCCGCATCCACGTCATGCCCGGCGTGCGGAGCTGGATGATGGTGGCGATGAAATTCACCGCGCCGAGCAGCGACGACGTGATGAGCAGCACCATGCCGATGAGCCAGAACGCCTGGCCGTTGGTCGGAATCGTCGTCGCCAGCGGCGAATACGAAGTCCAGCCCGCCTGCGCCGCGCCGCCGGGGATGAAAAAGCTCACGAGCATCACCACGCCGCCGAGAAAGAACGCGTGGAAGCTCGCCATGTTGATGCGCGGAAACGTCATGTCCGGCGCGCCGATCATCAGCGGCACGACGTAGTTGCCGAACGCCGCAAACGCCAGCGGCACCACGCCGAGGAACACCATGATGGTCCCGTGCATCGCGCCGAACGCGTTGTAGAGTTCGGGTGAAATCGCGCCCTTCGGAGCCATGACCGAGCCGAGGGTTTTTTCCAGAAACGGGCCGAGGAACGGCACCGCCTGCTGCGGATGCGCGATCTGCCAGCGCATCAGCAGCATCAGGCCAAATCCAAACAGCATGAAGCACAGCGCCATGAATCCGTATTGGATGCCGATGACCTTGTGATCCGAGGAGAAAATATATTTGCTCCAGAAACTCGGCTCGTGGTGTGCGTCATGGCCGTGGCCGCCGTGGTCATCATGGGCGGGCTGCGCTTTCGGTTCACGGAACGGCGGAAATTGTTGGACGGTCGCTTGCATAAATTTTTTATTTCACCTTGTCCCAGCACATCGCCGTCAGCAGCAGCGGCAGGTAAATGATCGAGGCGAAAAACAACTGCCGCGCGCTCGGCAGCGTCAGCCGGCGCGAAAACTGGATGGCGCAAAACAAAAACCCCGCGCCAAAAACAACCGCGCTGATGAGATAAACTTTCCCGCTCATGCCGAAAACGAACGGACACAGGCTGACGAGCAGCAGCGCGACGGTGTTGATCACGGCCTGCTGCGCGGTGCGGCTGCCGTCCGCATCCACATTGGGCAGCATGATGAAACCGGCCTTGGCGTATTCATCACGATACATCCAGGCGATGGCGAAAAAATGCGGGAGCTGCCAGAACGCGAGGATCGCGAACAGCGCCCAGCCTTCGTTGCCGAGTTCGTTCCGCGCTGCCGTCCAGCCCATCAACGGCGGCAGCGCGCCGGGAATCGCGCCGACCAAGGTGTTCGTCCACGTCACGCGTTTCAACGGCGTGTAGATGAACAGATAGCTGACCAGCGTGACCGCACCGATGACGCTCGTGAGCAGGTTCACGAGCAGCGCGAGATAAACCAGCCCGACGACCGAGCAGATTCCGCCGAACAGCATCACGGTCGTCGGCTGTAAACGTCCTGACGGCAGCGGACGATCCTGCGTGCGGCGCATCTTGGCGTCGTGTTCGCGTTCGAGCAACTGGTTCAACGCCGACGCGCCGGACGCGACGAGCGCCGTGCCGAGCAGCGCGTGGAACATCAGCGCAAAATTCATCGCGCCGCGCCAGCCCAGGTAGAAGCCGACGAACGTCGTGAGCAGCACGAGCGTGGTCAGCCGCGCCTTGACGAGGTCGGCAAAAACCGCCGTCCAGCTTTTGTCCGCGACGGCGTTTGAGTTAAATGCTTCCGCTGAAACTTTCATTAAAAATGTTTGGCGACGCTGAAAAAATCGCGCCGAATCCCGGTTATTTTGCCCTGCCGGAGCAAACGCTGTCAATGTTGTTCGCCGTGCGCGACGGCATGGTTTTGGAACGCCGGCCTCCGGCACGGCTCGGCTCGGTGCCGAAAGTTCGAGCCGTGCCGGAGGCCGGCGCTCCAACTAAACCGCGGTCCGCCGCGCGGCCACAAGCCACCAGAGCGCGCCGGCCAGCAGCGCCAGCGCGCCGACCATGACGTGGCCGGTGGCGATGTCCGCCGCTTTATTCGACCAAATGGTCGCCGCCCCAAGTAAAATTTGCAGCGCGAGCAGCGCCACCCAGAACCACGCGAACTTCGTCAGCCCGTCGCGGCCACCCAGTTTTTTCCGCGCCAAAAAAGCCGACGCCACCACGCCGAGGAAAATCAGCAGCGCCACGAGGCGGTGGATCATCTGCAAAACAACTTGAAACGCGGTGATGGGATTTTCGCCGTTGATTTCCATGCGGTGCGCGTTATAGCCGGCGACGGCCTCGGGGCTGGTGGCCGGCCAGACTTTTCCGTAGGCAGCCGGGAAATCTGGAATCGCCAGCCCCGCGTGCTCATGCCGCATCGTGGCCGCGATGAGCAGTTGGATGAAAATCAAAATCGTGACGTGAAGGACGTGGCTGCGCAGTCCGCGCGGAACAGAAATCTGTTTTTCCGCCGCCGAATTTTGCCACCAGCGGCTGGTGAACAGCGCGAGGGCACAGACCAGAACCAAAAACGATTGCGCGACGGCACCGTGGAAAATTCCCAGGCTGTTCATGTGCATCGTCACACGCAGGCCGCCGAGAATTCCCTGCGCGATGACGCCGAGAAACGCCGCGACGCCAAGCCAGACCATCCATTTGCGCGGATCTTTCAGCCAGAGCCAGACGGCGAGAATCGTGGTCAGGAGACCAAGGGCGGACGCAAGCAGGCGATGCGTGTGCTCAAAAAACGCGCCGCCGGTCCAGAATTTTATCGGCAGCGCAAACATATTGTAGCCGTAACTCGTCGGCCAGTCGGGCACGGACATTCCCGCCTCGTGGCTCGTGACCAGCCCGCCCAGACCGATGAGCAGAAACGTCATGACGGCCGTCAGCACGGCGAACCAGTGGAGCGCGGGGTTGTATTTGGCGTTCACGTTTGAAACAAAACGACCGCTGCGGGTTTTCCGCGCAGCGGTCGCCGGAGGGACGGAAATTTATTTGGCCTCGAAGGTGAAGTTCTGTATGGCGCTGGAATCTTTCACTTCAATCTCGGCGGTCTGTGTGCCGAGTTTGCGGTGCGCGACCTGCAACGTGTATTTGCC
>JAYVCM010000441.1:0-3788 GCA_043749955.1 Limisphaerales bacterium
GTCGCCGTCGTGAACGGCGGCAGCCTCGAGTTGAGCTGGCCGGCGGATCACACGGGCTGGCATCTGCAATCACAGACCAACTCGCTGGCGGACGGCCTCGGCACCAACTGGGTGACCATCCCCGGCACCGATACCGGCCACAGCTACACGAACACGTTTGACCCGGCGAACGGCACCGTGTTCTATCGCATGGTCTATCCGTAAGTTTCAGAAGGGCGGCGGGCCGGGACAAGGCGGCTTGTCCCGGCCTTTTTTTATTCTGCGGAAAAAAATTTATGAAACTCAAAACCCGGTTCGCGCGCGGCGGCTTCACCCTGATCGAACTGCTGGTGGTGATCGCCATCATCGCGATTCTGGCGGCGATGCTTTTGCCGGCCTTGTCGAAGGCCAAGAGCAAGGGGCTGCAAACTTCCTGCTTGAGCAACCTCAAGCAACTGCAGTTGTGCTGGCAGATGTATGCGGATGACAATGCCGACAAGCTGCCGCCCAATCTTAAAACACCTGCGTCCACCGCCAGCGGCTGGATTTTGGGAGACATGCGGAATGCCGCCGATGCCGTGGATGAAACGCTGGTCAAGAACGGACTGTTGTATGGTTACAACAAGAGCGTGGGCGTCTATCGTTGTCCCGCCGACACCAAGGCCTACAATGGCATCACCTTTCGCCTGCGAAGTTACTCGATGAACTGTTACATGAACGGGGCCGACGTCGGGAACCAGAAGAACGGACTCACGGGCTATCATGTGAACATCAAGATGGCCGAGGTCAACGCCCCCAAACCGGCGCTGGCTTTTGTTTTTACGGAGGAGGCGGAGTTTTCGATTGATGACGGGCATTTCGGTTTTTCCCCGGACGGCACTCCCGGGCAGGGTCCGGTCAACACCTGGTATAATGTTCCGGCACTGTGGCATCGCGGGGCGAATTTTTCCTTTGCCGACGGTCATGTAAGTTTTCGCAAATGGCTGGACGGTTCAACTCTGGCGATCACCAGCACCGTCTGGCCAGATGTGGCGGCCAGTCATTCGGACCTGCGCTACGTCCAATCCATTCTCGCGACGAAAAACTGACGGCGGGCGCATGAAAATAAAAAAGCGAAGCGGTTTCACCTTGATCGAACTGCTGGTGGTCATCGCCATCATCGCGATTCTGGCGGCGATGCTGTTGCCGGCGCTGGCCCGGGCCAAAAGCCGGGCCATCACGATCCGCTGCGTTTCCAACCTGCACCAGATCTCCACGGGGTGTGCGATCTATGCCACGGACTCGAACGACTGGTATCCAGTGTGGTCGGATCACCTGGCCAATCCGGGCGGGCATCCGTTGAACGAGATTCACAGCCAGGGATACGCCTATTGGCTGGTGGGGCCCAAAGCCGCGCCCACCGGCACGCCGATTTCCCAGAACGCCGACAAAAAAGTTTATGACTTTCAAAATCTGGGACTGCTGTATGCCGCCGGTCTGGCTGGCGACGGTCGAATCCTTTTTGACCCGGCTTTCAATGTGGCGAATTCCACGAGCCTGCCGGACATGAACACGTATTCCTCCCCGACGTTTCTTTCACCGGATGCGAACGGGATGGTTTATTCCAGCTACCTTTACAATCCGCGCGTGGTGGATGCCGCCGGTTATCTGGCGGGCAATCCGAAGGACCCGGCCACGCTGCGCCTCATGCAAAAACAGAGCCAGGCGCGGCACAAATTGTTCCTGATGGATTATGTGCAGACGCCGGACCTGGGCGTTCCGCCCGCGTTCGACACCAAATCGTTCGCGCACTATCCGTCCAAGGGATTTTGTGTGCTGTTCGCCGACAGCTCGGCCAAGTTCATCGCCAGCGCGCCGGCGATGAAAATTGTTCTTTCCGGCACCTTCACCACCGTCCAATCGCAGCCGTCCTGCGTGGCTTATGACAGGCTGTTTGACGCGCTGGAAACCGATGACCTGTAAGGCGGTGAAGGGACGGTGTGCTCGGGTGGTTAATCCGAAACCCGAAGGCCGGATTATTTACCATGAAGGGCGTGAAGGGCATGAAGAGAAAAACTCCGTGGGCTTCATGGACTCCATGGTTGATCGGCCGGCTCGCGGATTTCGAACTTCAGATTTCAAGTTGAATCCGGCTGGTTCCCCGTCGGGGGGTGCATCTTGACACTGTTCTTGGCAGAGGGGCAGGCTGGAAGCGCTGCCCTACGTTGCGGGCGGCTTCGCCGACAGAGTAGGACAGCGCTTCCAGCCTGTCCGGGCCAAGGGGAATTCATCGCCGCACCTAAAATTTATGAACGATGTCCAGATGCACCCACCGTCGGGTTGCTGCCCGTCTCGAAAAATTTTCTGACGTGCGCGTGGGTTTCCCAAACAGCGCGCACCAGCGTCGTCGTCCCCGCAAAAAACGGCCTGCGGTTTTCACCGATGGCTAGGTTCGTGCGCCACGTGTGGCTGAAAACCGGCACATTCCCGTTTGACTCTGCGGGCGGGTAAATTCATTTTCTACGGCATGGATTATACCTCATCCCGCTGGCTGCCCATCGTGCTGCTGACCGTCTCGAATGTCTTCATGACGTTCGCGTGGTATGGCCATTTGAAATTCAAGGGCAAACCGCTGCTGCTCGTCATTCTCGTGAGCTGGGGCATCGCGTTCTTTGAATACGTTCTCATGGTGCCGGCCAACCGCTGGGGCCACTCGGTCTATTCCGCCACGGAGCTTAAGATCATGCAGGAAGCCATCACCATCGTGGTGTTCTGCGGCTTTGCGATTTTTTATCTGCACGAGAAGCTCCACTGGCATCATCTCGCCGCGTTCGGGTGCATCCTCGCGGCGGTGGTGTTCACCTTTCTGCCGAAGGAATGATTTCCCCAATTTTCCAAAATGGATTTTTGGATGATTGGATGGATGGATCACGGTGCGCGCCATCCAGCAATCCATGAATCCATTCATCCATTTTTGAAATCGCTTGGCAGTGCGGCTTGGTTCTGTTTAATTGGCCGCGCCCGATGACAAAATCTCCCATCATTCTTGCGCTGGTCCTGGCCGCCGCGATTTTTCCCCGTGCCGCCGCCGCCGCGCCGGAACCGCTGACGTGGGAGGTGCAGGCGTTGAGCCAGATCATCCCCGGCACGCCGGAGGGGTCTCTGGATTACGACCCGGCCACCGGTTTGATCACGGGCACCAACGGCGTGTTCGTGAAATACGGCGGCGCGGTGCTGACGGCGGATGTCGTGTCGGTCAACAAGCAGACGGCCGATGTGCTGGCCGACGGCAACGTGCGCATCGAGTCCGGCGACCAGCTCTGGGTGGGCGACCACATCCGCTACAATTTCAAGACCAAGCGCATGGCGAGCGAGCAGTTCCGCACGGGCAAATCGCCGGTGTTCGCCGGCGGCACCGGCCTGACCGGCGACGTGAGCAACCGCGTTTACTCGGCGGATAATTCCTTCGTCACCACGGACGACATCGCCGACCCGGTGTATCGCGTGCGGGCGAGCAAAATCAAAATCATCCCCGGCAAATCGGTGGAGATGTGGAACGCGGTGTTGATGGTGGGGCCGGTGCCGATTTTTTATTTTCCGTATTACAAGCGCAACCTCGGCGCGCGGGCGGACAATTTTAATTTCTCGCCCGGCTACCGCAGCCGTTACGGGGCGTATGTTTTGGGGACCTACTCATGGTTCCTCGGCGACTATGCGGATGGAAAAATCCACGTGGACTACCGCGCCCGGCGCGGCGTGGGCGCGGGGCCGGATTTATTTTTGCACCTCGACCGCTGGGGCGATGCGTCGTTGAAGTATTATTACCTGCA
>JAYVCM010000442.1:0-2532 GCA_043749955.1 Limisphaerales bacterium
CACCCTGGTAGAAATCATGATCGTGGTGGCCATCATCGGCCTGTTGGCGGCGATCGCGATCCCGAACTTCGTGAAAGCGCGTGCGACCGCGCAGGCCAATGCCTGCATCAACAACCTCCGCCAGATTGACGCGGCAGCCAACCAGTTCGCGCTGGAACGCGGCAAGAAGACCGGCGACGCCATCAGCTATCCGACTGATTTGACCCCCTACATCAAGCTGAACTCGGCCAGCAGCATTCCTGTGTGTCCTGCGAATGGCAATTATGCCTGCGCCACGGTCGGTGCCACGCCGACCTGCGACCTTGGCAGCACGGTGACTCCGTCCCACGCTTTGCAATAACTGGATGAGACAGTGGTTGGTTTCAGGACACTGCGACGGGAAACTGTCGCAGTGTTTTTATTTTTGCGGGGAAGAACGGCGCGGAAATATGCGGAAAGAAAATCCGATTCAACGCCAGTGGCCGCGTTCGTTGTGCCAGCCGCGCCGATCCTGCCAGCAGCGTCCGCCAAGCCACACCGCGTGCGGATGCGGCGGATACGCCCAATGGCCGCCCGCCCAGAACCAGCCGCTGTTCCAGATCCATTCGCCGCCGAGCCAGATGTATTCCGGGCCGGGCGCGGCGACATAAACTTCCACCGGCGCACGCGGCGGTGGCTGATGGATGAGCACCGGGCGCGGCTGGTTTTCGCTCACGGTGCTGGGCGTGTTGATCAGGTAGTTCACCACCTTGTCCGTCACGCCCGTGTCGCGCAGGTCAATGATGTCCGCCGCGCTCAAATGAAAAACGGTCCGTGAATTTCTGATCTGATTGACAATCAC
The DNA here is from genome assembly GCA_043749955.1 of Limisphaerales bacterium. Classification (GTDB taxonomy): domain Bacteria; phylum Verrucomicrobiota; class Verrucomicrobiia; order Limisphaerales; family UBA11358; genus UBA11358. The sequence continues at coordinate 821 of JAYVCM010000442.1, forward strand.
GTCCTCGTTGACGCCCGCTTTCGCCAGCGATTTCACATCCGCGAGGCTCAACGGCTGGACTTGATCCACGCGCTCGTAAGTTATCGGTGCCTGCTCGTGCAACCGCCGCTGCTGCTCGTAGTCGAACAGATGGCCGAACAGTCCGCCGGCAATCGCGCCGACCGCCGCGCCGATGAGCGCGCCCTCGCCGCCGCGACCGTTCGCGCCGCCGATCAACGCGCCCGTGCCAGCGCCGACCAGCGCGCCCGTCCCCGTGTTGTCCGGCGTGCCGTCCGGCGAAACGCAGCCGTTCAGCAAAACCGCCAGGCCTGCAACCGATAAAATCAACGTGTGTCTTTTCATAAAATGTTTGTCCCTCAAATTAACAGACAATGGATGAAACGTCTCAACTCAAAAAAAGTTTCTGCCCAAAGTCCTGTAGCAGCCGACGTGAGGAGGCTCAAATTTATTCAACTGAGAGAATGAGCAGGCTCACGCCCGCTGCTACAGATGTATTTCCCGCGCGGAATGATTTGCCCCGGAACGCAACTCCGCTTTTAATTGTGCCGTGATTGCAAAACGTGTCATCCCGTGTCTCGACGTTCACGACGGCCAGGTCACGCGCGGTGTCCAGTTCGGCGTGGCCGAAAAGGGCGGCCTGCGCAACGTCGGCGACCCCGTGGAACTCGCCCTGCGTTACAACGAGCAGGGCGCGGACGAAATGGTTTTCTTCGACATCACTGCCACCGCGCACGGACGCGGCACGATGGTCGAGGTGATCGAGCGCGCCGCTGATCAATGCTTCATGCCCCTCACCGTCGGCGGCGGCATCAAATCCGTCGAGGATATGTATGCGATGCTGCGCGCCGGGGCGGACAAGATTTCCATCAACTCCAGCGCCATTGCCAATCCCGAACTCATCCGGCAGGGCGCGGAAAAATTCGGCAGCCAGTGCATCGTTGTTTCCATTGACGCGAAAAAAATCGCGCCGGACAAATGGGGCGTGTTCTCGCACGGCGGCCGCAAGGACACCGGCCTCGACGCCCTCGAATGGGCGCAGCGCGCTGTGGCGCTCGGCGCGGGCGAGATCGTGTTGAACTCCATTGACGCCGACGGCACGAAGGCCGGGTTTGATCTCGTCATCACGCGGCGCGTGAGCGAAGCCGTGGGCGTGCCGGTGGTGGCCAGCGGTGGCGCGGGCACGCTCGAACACATGGCCGACGTGCTGCTCGCCGGCAAAGCCGACGCCGTCCTCGCCGCGAGCATTTTCCATTACGGCACCTACACCGTCGGCGAGGTGAAACAGTTTTTGAAGAAGCAGAATATTCCCGTTCGGTTGTAGCAGCCGACGTGAGGAGGCTCTAAAGAAAAAGCGGAAAGCGGGAAAGCGGAAGACGGGAAAAATTTAGAGCCTCCTCACGTCGGCTGCCACGGGACGAAATCCGCCATTTGACAATTTGACTTTCTTCGCAATATTGCGAAGATGATCGCGCTCAAATGCCCGGGACAAAAATCGCTCAATTGAAATACGAGGCCGCGCCAGGCCGCCACACCTACGAGGACATCCAGTTATGATTGCTAAACGCAAATCCACAACCGACGCCGTTGAAATCCTTCACCGCCGTTATTACGCGGGCCGGCCCGGCCGCCAGGCCGCGCTGGAAGCGGAACGCACCCACACGGACGTGGCCCGCCAGATTGTCAAACTCCGCACCAAAGCCGGCCTGACCCAG
>JAYVCM010000443.1:0-5833 GCA_043749955.1 Limisphaerales bacterium
GGGTTCGAATCCCCCTCTCTCCGCCATATTTTACAATGGAATTCTGACGGTGACTCACAAAGAGACTCACAAATTTCAGTCCCGTTAAGCCCCGAACTGTCCCAAGTGGTCACGGCTTGGGCAAAACTTCCAGCCTCACTCAAAGCAGCAATCCTCGCCATCATCAGGTCAGCGGAGGGCCAGCCATGAACTTAAATCCGGCTGACGTGTTGAATCCCGCATTCAACTTTCTGGACTCCCTGATCTCGAATTATGGCGTTTATCTCTACTTCGTGTTCGTCTGGCTGTCTCTGGGAGCGATTGCCTGGGTGTTGGGCGGCGGTTTAAGGCGGAGACGGTCACAAGGAAACTCCGCCACGGTCATTCCCGGCAACATCATCACGATGCGACCGCCGAATCAATCACCACCGCCAATTATCATCGCCAACTCTGACCCGGCGCAAAATGACGGCAACGAAATAATCGACGAACCATGATCACATCTCATTCCCGACAATCAGATTGTGCCTGGAGCGCTCGCAAAAATGAAAACACCGGCACGTTCAAATTCACGTCACTAATTGCATCATTAATTTGCACAGTTGCATTCACAAAGCGCGCAAAGTCCGATGCAACAATTTTCACATCACGGTGCAGTCGCTTATCACTGATTTGTATTTTTATAGATGGACACGCCTTACCCCTTACCAAAGTAAGGTTTTTTCGACTCGCCATTAGCTCGCCGATGGTTGCGCGGAGTCCCGCGAGACGGTCGCGCGATAGGCGCGAAACATCCGGCAAGAAATCTGGCAAAATGTCTAGCGTCATATTCGCGCAATTTCCCAGTAATGGCCGGATAGTGACAACGGCAATACCGCCGCATGTCCGTCAAGATGGCTCGCAAGATAACTGGCGACGCGGACGCGCATGTCCGCGCCGAAACTTGCGGGACGACCCGCAAGACGGTCGTGCAGCAGCCCTGTGATAGTCCGCAACGCGTCCGAAGCAGCATCTCGCGAACGATTTGCGGGATGCTCGCCAGAAGATTTCAACCATAACATCCAAAGATTATGAACACACCAACTACAACCAAACCAACGCCCGATCTCGAATCGCTGCACAAGGCGGTTCAGGAGTTCCGGCCTAACCCGCATCGTATCCCGTTCAGCAATCTCAAGCCATTCCATGACTCCATCGCTACGTTGCGTGACAAGAAGGCATCTTATTCTGTGATTGCTGAACTGCTGCAACAACATGGCGTCAAGATCAGCCGGGCGCGCGTGGCTGAATACGGGCGCACGGTTTTGGACGGCGGAAAAACGCGGAAACGGACGAAACGCGCTCGCACCATGCCAGCGGCAAATATTCCCGCTACGCCTCAAAGTGCGCCAATCGTGGCCGCAAAACCTGTGCCGACTGTTGCACAGACGAACAGTGTTCCGCTACCACCAGAACAGAATTCTCCCTGCACGTCACCGGGACCGCGCATTGCCAAAATTGAAATGATGAGTCCTGAAGAATTCAAAGAATTCAATGCCAGCAATCCGCCAGGAAAAACTTCCTCACCGTGACCACCGCTCGACGCCAAGACAATTTATTTTAGCGTCCACGACCAACGCGCGTTCCCTTGCGCTTCACCGCGCTCGTCGTGGACGGAATGGATAACGCAGTTGCGTTCAGCTTCCGTCAGCGGCACGGCGGCGGTCGTTACGTTCCGGCTCCGTTCCAGTCGGCTCTCCGCCTTCACTTCACTTTTCCGTTCGCCGAACCGCTGACCGAAGCGTGTAGATTTGAACTGATTCCGTCCGTGACAAACACTGGCTTTGCGGAGAAGGAATGGCGGGGCGAGCGGATTGAGAAACTTCAGAGCTTCGCACCGCCGAATTGTTGCAAATGAATGGTCACGGCCTCGGTGCGCCTCTGGACATGGAGCTTCTCATAGATATGCCGGATGTGCGTGTGGACCGTTGCATAGCTTATCTTCAGGGTGTCGGCAATTTCCTGATAAGTGTAACCCTGCGCCAATTGTTCAATGACTTGTTGTTCGCGCAGCGAAAGTTTCTGGTAGTCTTGCGATGGGTTGGTGAATTTCTGGAATGACGCCACGACCTTGCGGGCGATATGGCTGGTCATGGGCGAGCCGCCGCCGTGGACTTCGCGGATGGCTTCGATGATCTGTTCGGGCGAGCTTTGCTTCAACAGGTAGCCGCTCGCGCCGGACGACAGCGCGCTGAAAATGATGTTGGTGTTCTCATAAACGGTGAGCATCACGACTTGGATTTTCGGGAGCAATTCCTTGAGCCGGCGCACACAATCCACGCCGTTCATGCCGGGAAGGTTGATGTCCATGAGCACGACTTCCGGCGCGGAAACCGGCAGCTCCTTCAAAGCGTTTTCCGCGTCAGGATGCTGGCTCACGCAGACAAACCCCTCGGTGGAATCAACCAGCCGGGCAAGATTGGCGCGAACTTTCACGTCATCCTCCACGATGGAAACAGCGATGGCTTTTTTTTCTTCGTTCATAAATTCATTTCATGGCAAGCTGCGATGATTGCCGGTCGGGATGCTCAATTCTATCCGCGTGCCCTGGCCCGGCTCGCCGGTGATGGAACAGCTTCCGCCGATTTCCTTGAGCCGCTGGACGAGGTTGTGCAGGCCGTGACCGGAGGAAAGGCGTTCCGGGTTTAGCAAGCTTTCATCCGAAGCGCCCGGCACAAAGCCGACGCCATTGTCTTTGATGACAAAAGTGAACGCGCCGGGTTGCAGTTTCAATTGGAAAAGCACCCCGGTCGCGCGTGAGTGCTTCACGACATTGTTCAACGATTCCTTGATGGCGAGAAACAGATGGTGACGCGTTTCGGCGGATACCGTGATGGCCGGCGGCTGCGTCGGCAAATCCAGCCGGCAACGGAGCTGGGCGGCCGATGAAAATTCTTGAACAAATTTTCCGAAGTAACTGACCATGCTGTCGAGCGTGTCGTTTTCAGGAGTGATGGCCCAGACGATTTCATCCATGGTGCGAACGAGATTGCGCGCGGTTTCGGAAATCTGCGTCAAGTCAGTCTTCGTTTGCCCTTCCGCCACGCGCCGGGCGAGCGAGCTTTGCAGCAAGATTTGCGTGAGACCCGCACCGAGATCGTCATGAATGTCCTTGGCGATGCGTTCGCGTTCACATTCGATGGCGTGCTGTTGTTCGAGCTGCGCCAGTTTTCTTTGCAGTTTGCGGGTGGCCAGGTGCCGCGCGGCGGCGGAAACCGCGAGGATGGCGGCAACCACGGCCAAAACATCAAACCACCATGTCTGCCAGAAAAAAGGCCGCTGAATCAAGTGGATGCTCGCGCCTTGTTCGTTCCACACGCCGTCGTTGTTGCAGGCGATGACTTGAAATTTGTAATCGCCGGGTTGCAGCGGGCCATAATGCGCGGCGCGTTTCGCGCCGGCCTCGACCCAGTCATTGTCAAAGCCGGTGAGTTGGTAGCGAAACCGCACCTTGTCGGGCGCGATGAAACTTAAGGCCGTGAATTGAAAGTCAAATTGATGCCGGCCCGGGGAAATGGAAATGGCCGACCCCGGCGGCAGCCCGGCGGCAGGCGGAAGGGCGTCACTTTTTTGCGTTTGAACCTTGCCGGCATTTTTAAGATGTGTTCCGTCCAGCAAAAAATCTTCGATGACCACCGGTGGTTTTAGTTGGTTCAAACGCACTTCTCCCGGGTTGATGGCGACCGCGCCTTTGAGCGTGGCGAACAAAAGTTTGCCCTCGTGGTTGCGCCAGCAGGACGGCTGGTAGCCGCCGGAACATTCCAGCGTGGGCAGGCCGTCTGATAAATCGTAGGTAGTGCAAGGCAACGAGTCCAATTGTCGGCGGTCAAAGGCGTCGAACGAATTCTTTGGCAGAAAAAAAATTCCCTTGTGCGAGCCAAACCATAATCGTCCAAGACCATCGTCAAGAATCTGACAGATGATGTCGCTGGGCAGTCCGTCGGCCGTCGTGTAACGCGTGAATTTCCCATCTTTGAACCGCAGCAGTCCGCCGCGAAAAGTTCCGGCCCAAATCGTGCCGTCCGCTTCCGGCAACAGTGACCAGACGGACTGATCGGCGCGCGCATCCTCTGGTTTGAAGGCGGTGAACGTGCCGTTGCTGAAACTGTAGATCATGCCATTGTCCGTCCCAATCCAGATGCTGCCTCGCGCGTCTTCAGCCAGGGCGCGAACTTCGCGCCGCTCAAAACCGTTCCACGGACCGTAGTTCAAAACCACGCCATTCGTGACGCAGGTCAGTCCGGAAAGGCGGCCCAGCCAGAGGCGGTTCTGGTGGTCGGCCAGAATGGTCTTGATACCATGAATGCCATTGGTGTCGCGAATGATCTGGTTCGTTGCCAACGAATATAAATCCTCGCGGTCGGCGCTCAACCAAAGCCGGCGTTGCGCATCCGGGTAGGCGGAATAAAAAGAGTCGCGGTTGGCGCCGTGCAACAAATTGAATTTCTCCGGCTGGCCGTCCCGCCAGCGAATCAGGCCGCCGCCGATGGTTCCGATCCAGACATTATTGTCAGAGTCTTCACACACCGTGGCCACCGCGGCATTTTGCTGGCCTTCGCTGCCGCCAACGAGTTGAAATTTTTTCTCCCGTAGCCGGACCAGACCGCCCCGGTCTATGCCCACCCAAATGCTGCCTTCACGGTCTTGAAACCAGGACGTGACGCGGTCGCCGGGCAAACCGTTCTTGGCGGAAATTCGCTCGATTTTTCCTTCGGTGTCGGCGTGAAACAATCCGTGGCCCAATTGCCGGAACCAAACATCGCCGTTTTGCGCCTCGAACGCGCCCACGTCAATCACGAAGGACTGGAACAAATCCGGCCATGCGTCCACCGTGGCGACCCACTGACGGTTGACGGCATGGCGAATCGTGCCGTTGACAAAGGCCCAAAAGCCGTTGGTGGCGGTGAAAAATAAATGTTTCACATTGATCGCAGCCTCGCCGTTGGTGGGCGTCTCGTCTTGGAAATGGTTGCCGTCCCAACGCGCGATTTTGCTCTGCGTGCCCACCCAGACCCCGCCCCGGCGGTCAGTCGTCAGGCAGTTGATTTGTTCGTCGCCAAGATTTGTGTCGCCGGACAGCAACACCGCATTGGTGCCCACAATGCGTCCAAATTTTCCGTCGCGCAGCATATACCAAATCACCCCGTCGGCATCCTGGCAGAACGCGCTGGCGTCATTTCTGCGGGCGAGATTTATGGTCTGCCATTCAACTTGATTGGTTGCGATTTCCGTCCGGACGGCCACGCCGCTGGAGAGCGTTGCAAAAAAGGTCTGGTTGGACCTGGAAAAAACAGCGGAGACCTGCCCGGCTGACCATTCATGCGTAAAGACGCCGTTGCGCAGCGACGTCAAGGAACCGTCGTAGGTGTTGATCCAAAGCGTGCCCCGCGCATCCGTGAACAAGGCGGAGACGCGCGCGTGGGTGAATTGCGGCGTGTTGGCCGGGTCAAAAGTGACAAACCGAACGCCATTGTAGCGCGTCAGGCCGTTCTCGGTGCCGATCCAGAGATAGCCGTCCGGCGTTTGCAAAATGGAAGAAACGGAATTATCCGGCAAACCGTTGTCACTCGTCCACAAGTCGAGTAGGTAGCCGGATTGAGCTGCGGCACCTTTTGTTTTTGGAGCCGCCAACAGCATCGCGCCGATCATGATGAGCGGGAGAAAGGTTTGCGGGTGAATGCGAAGCACATGACGAAATTGCACCAGACAGAAAAAAATGCAACGGCGAAGACGTTGCGAGCATTTTTCAATTCGCACCGTCAAGACCCAAGCGGTGGGCATCACCAACTCTGGTGATGGCTCTAAATTTGTAACC
>JAYVCM010000444.1:0-3884 GCA_043749955.1 Limisphaerales bacterium
CTCCATCGGCTGGTTCACAGACAGCACACACCAAACAGTGCCAACCAATGCCGGCATGGAAACGCATGCAATTCCTTTGCGTCTTCGCACCTTTGCGTCTTTGCGTTAAAAGTCTTCTGCATCGTTCCGGCTTAATAGGCCACTAATTTATTGCGGATGATGGCGCGAAACATTTTCCGCGTGGCCATCAAGGCCCGGCGATTTCCTGCCAGGACTGGGTGACGTAGCCGCTGTTCAGGTTTAATTTTCCGAGCGCCTCGTCGTAGCTGAATGTGGAATTGCCCGTCAGGAGAACACTGTTGGCGGTGAGCGCTCCGTTGAAACCGCCGGCATTGCCGCTGCCCCGGTAGGAAACGTCCGCCGAGGGGGCATAGATGGCCGCCCACATGGCGCCATTGCCATGGAGCGTGATGGAGGTCAGGCTGGGCAGGCCATACACGAGCATTTGAGAGGGATGCTGGCTGTCGTTGTTGATGTTTCCATTTCCGCCGTCAGTAATGCTGCCACCGGCATAAATGGTGACGCTGGCGTTGGTGGCGATGGTGAAAGTTTTGTTGCCGTTGTAGGTGATGCCGTTGGTGAGGTAGAGCACTACGTTGGTGGCGGTGATGCTGAAGTTTTGCGTGATGCTGTCCATCGTATAGTAACCGCTGGCAGCAATGGTGTTGCCGCTGACCGTCGTCCAGTTGGTGGCGGGCAGGATCACGTCCGGGAAAATGACGTTCATGTCATCGGCCGAATAGCCGGACTGGATGCCTTGCGTGGCGTTGTCCACCCAGGTAATGCCGCCCACGGAGCCTTGGGAACCCACGGAAGTATTGCCGCCGGGGGCGGTGTCCACATGACCATAGATATTGGCATTGCCGGCATTGATGACCATGCCGTCCGTGGCCACATTGCCGCTGGCATTACGGATCAAATTGTGGGCGCTCGCGGTGTTGGTGTATAAGCCATAGCCGCGCCCGGCGGGATAGCCCGGCCAGTAACTATGCGCCGGATCGGAAGAATCATAACTGTCAATGGTCACGTTATTCCCGTTCATGTTGACCGTGGTCTTGACCGTGATGGCTCCGGGAAACCCGGAACTGGAAGTGGCATTCACCAGCACTTTGCGCCGGATGATGTCCTCGTTCAGTTGCGAGTTCCGGCAATAGGCCGTGCCCACGGCAAGGATGGCCGGGCCGCTCATGCCGTTGGTGATATAGACGGTGTAAGCCCCGAGATTGGTGCTGATGATCCGGGTGACGGAATAAAGCTTGTAGCCGTTCGCGAGCGTGGTGACCGTCCAGCCGTCGCTGCTGGCCCCGTCATACCAGTTGGTCAGCGCCGAAGAATTGCCGTTGTTCCGGTTGATGAGCGCCATCCCCTCCTCGACCCCCGCCTCGGCCACCACCAGGGCGATGTTCCAGGCTTGCGACCGGTTGACGATGAAATACTCGTGCTGGGTGCGGAGCAGATAATAAGCGAGCGTCGAGCCGGCCACCACCGCCAGGAGCGCCGTGACCAGCAACGTGCTGCCGCACTCCCGCCAACTGGGGTTGAGTTTTATTTTCATAGGGGTTTCAATTGCGGATCACAATGCGCGCGGTCTGGACGCTCTCGGTGTTCAACTTGGAGCCAAGATATTTCCGCGAGCAGCGCCAGCTCACGTCAATCAACTTCGCCTGGGCAAGAATCGCCGTGCTATAAAAAACGAAGTTATTCGTGGGGTTCCGCTGGTAGATGTTAAAGGACAGATAATCGCAATTGGTCAGCACGACCGAACTCACCCCGCCATAGTTGCGCGTGACGCTGTTGGAACCGTCCCAAGAGTAACTGAAGAGGGTGCCGACCTTGTTGGTCAAGGTAATGGAGTTGGTGCTGTAGGCCGTCAACTGCGCCGCCCCGCGGATGTCCCGGCTCAAGTAATCCAGCGTCTCCCGGCTCTTGGCGTTCAAATCATTATAGTTCCCAATCGCAAACAAACCCTGGGTCAGGGTAAAGTTGGTCATAATGATGACCCCCATGACAAACATCGTGCCAATGCCCATGGAGATCATCAGTTCCAACAAGGTCATGCCGGCGGCGCCGTCCGCGCCGCGTCCGCACAAAACTGATCTGGCTGGGGGAAGTTTCATCGGCTAGTGGGTGTAAACATAATTCTGGATGCCATACCGCGCCACCTGCGTCTGCATCGTTTCCGTATGCACAATGGTCTTGCCCTGGCCGAGGTTGGTCCAAGTGACGGTGACGGTGACCAGCCGCAGGTTCGCCGCATAGCTGGGCGACGGACTCACGGTGACATTCGAGAACTGTAACGTGCCGTAATAGACGACGCTGTTCGACTGATACCCCAAACCCGTCGGGTAGTAATAATCCGTGAAGGTGGTCGGGACGATGTTGTTGCTGAACAACTGGGTGTCCCAGTTGCACAGGCGCAGGCCTTCCAGCCGCGACAGGCAGACCTGGTTGGCCCGCAATTGTTCGCGCGACGTCTGCACCAGCACAAACCCCGTCGAGAGCCCAAAATGCACCGCCGAAAAAATGATCGCCGTGATCGCCACCGCAATCATCACCTCGATCAGCGAAAAAGCCCGCCGGCCGGCGTTGCGCCCGGCCCGGCTGCGTGATGCTCGAAAGTTTTTGATCATGGTTCCTGGCTGGAAAGCGAACGCCCCGGCATGTTTTGCAATAATGCATCAGTCGGACCACCATCACCAAGGCCGCCCGGTTTCGATCCGGGTGAAACCCGCGCTGGCGGACGGCCCGTTTTGTTTACCCGACGCATCATCATAAAAAAATTTCAGCCGGCCCGGTTCTTTTTCGCCGCCAAAGAAAACTAGCAGCCCTCATACCAGAACCCGGAACGCAAAGCAGCCGTCTTTGAAACGCCTGCCGTCACGGCCAGTCCATGAAGATGACAGGGCTTGTCCTTAAATCGGGCGGATAATTTATCTTGATGCTCCGCAGTTGCCGGCGGCGATGGTAATGAGACATTTTGTAATTACCTTGAATTACCATGGAGACGTAAGTCGGATTTTGCATGGCGGCGGGCAAACAAACCCTGCCGGTTTACAGTTCCTGCCACGAAGTAGCGACAAAACGGGCGGGGCCGTTGGTGGCCAGTGACTCGTCATAATGAAAGTTGTAATGACCGTTCATTTGGACACTGTCCACGATGACGGCGCCGATCAGGTTGTTGCCGCTGCCGCCGCCATTCAAGATGAGCTTCGCTCCGGGAGCATAGATGACCCCCGCAAAGGACGTGCCGCCGCCCATGGTGATATTGTTGAGCGAACCCAGCCCATAGTAATAAAAGTTTTCCGGCCGGTTGCTGGCATCGGCGGCGGTGTTTCCGTTGATCGTGGCATTGTTTGGCCCGTTCAGATAGATGTTGGCCGTGCCAGAATTGGTGGTGCCGCCATGTATTTGAACGCTGCTGGGGTTGTAGTTTCCGCCGGTGGTAACATTGAGCGCGACGATTACTCCGGCGTTGACCACGATCGGCGACCGGTCGCTGATGGTAAAATTTCCGCTGGTCGTAAAAGTATGAATCCCCAAATTCAGGGGGGCAATCACCCAGCTCACGGCGGGCAGGTTCACATCCGGAAATTCAATGTTGGAATCCCGATAGATTTTGCCCGTAACCTGGTTGGAAGGACTGGTATAAGTCGCGGTCGGCCCGAGGTAGAGGCTGCCGTTGATGCTGTGATTGGAAATATCCACCAATCCTTCCAAACTGGCCACATCGCCATTCGTGCTGGTTTTGGCAGGGTCAAACAGCCCCCCCGTGCTCAGGTTGGGATCGTGTGAATTCCAACTGTCCGTAGCCATGCCAGAGCCTACGAAGGTAACGTCGTGCTTTGCGCCCATCGCTACATTAATCAACCCCTGCCGGGTGGTGT
>JAYVCM010000445.1:0-3368 GCA_043749955.1 Limisphaerales bacterium
GGTTCGCGTTCGTTGAGGGTGTCGTTGGGCATTTTTATTTTTGGGGGAACATCCAACAACCAACATCCAACAACCAACATCCAATGGCGGAAGTTTCCGCCGCACCTCTTTCATTGGGTGTTCGATGTTGGATGTTGGATGTTGGATGTTTTTTCATTTCATTTCGCATCTGCCAAGGTCGGCGGCGTTTTAGATTTCTTCAAAATCGCCGCGTAGATGTCGTGCGCGATCGGCGCGCACGTTTCGCCGCCCGAGCCGCGTTCGGTCGCCGACTGCACCATCACCACGACGGCGTAGCGCGGCTGTTCATACGGCGCGAACGACGCGAACCAGAAATTGTGGCCGATAAGCCGGTTCGCGCTGTCCTGCACCTGCGCCGTGCCGGTCTTCGCGCAAATCCTCAAGCCGTCCACCGCCGCTTTTGTGCCCGTGCCTTCGCTGCTCTCCACGTCGGCGAGCATCGCGTCGCGCAAAATTTTCAGGCTGCGCGGATGCACCGTCAAATGGTCGCGCACCACGGTGGCCGGAAAATTCGTCGCCACTTCGCCCGCCGTGGCGTCCTGCGGCTCGATGCGATCCACCAGGCGCGGCCACAACACCACGCCGCCGTTCGCGATGGCCGAGATCATCACCGCCATCTGGATGGGCGTGACATCAATCGCGCCCTGGCCGATGCACAAGTTCGCCGTGTCGCCGTCGCGCCAGCCGGTGTGCAGTTGTTTCTCCACCGGAAAATTTCCGCGCGTCTCCTGGTTCGTGAAAATCCCCGTGCGCTCGCCGAGATGAAATTGTTTGCCGAGGCGGATGACATTCTCGACGACGCCGGGGACGAGTCCTGCGTTGATGAAATACGCATTGCTCGAATGGATCAGCGCGCGCTTGAAATCGTAATCGCCCGCCGCCACGGTGTCTTCAATCTTGCGCCTGCCGACCCAGATGCAGCCTTTGCCCGGACGCGAGGAGTCGGCCTGCACATGGTATTTTTCCTCCGTGTTCAACCCGTTTTCCAAAGCCGCCAGCGCGACCACGGTTTTGAAGATGGAACCCGGCGCATAATTCTCGAACGTCGCGCGGTTTTTTTCCGCCGACAACTCCTGGATCCGCTGGTATTTCTCGTGCGAGATGCCCTGCGCGAAATCGTTCGGGTCAAAGGTCGGCGACGAAACCAGCGCCAGCACGTCGCCGTTGCGGACATCCATCACCACCACCGCGCCGTTCACGTTCGCGCCCTGATGCTGCTCGAGCGATGCCTCCGCCGCGCGTTGCAGGTCGAGATCCACGGTCAGCACGACGTTGCGGCCGGGCAGCGGCTGGCTGTCCACGTCTTCCGACTGGCGGTAGCCGAGATTGTTCACGAGCACGGATTCCTGGCCGGCGCGTCCGTGCAGTTGGGAATTGAAACCCGCCTCGACACCAATCACGCCGCGATAATCCGGCAGGCGGTAGTTGAAGAACGCCTCCTCGCCCGCGCTGGAGCTGTCGTCCTTTTGCAGGTAGCCCAGCAGATGCGCCGCCGTGGTGCCGAACGGATAACTGCGGATGGATTGCAATTCCAGATCCGCGCCGAGGCCGTTGGTATAATTTTCCTGGAAGCGGGCGATCTGCCCCTCGTCGAGATTTTGCAGGATGGTGAACGGCATCGCCAGCTGGGTGGCGTAGTGGCGGCTGAACTTCGCGGCGTCAAACGGCAGCGGCTCGCCCATTTTCCGGCTGATCTCCGCCACGACGTCGGCGGCCACCTGCGCCCGCGCCTGTTCGCGCAGTTTTTGCAACTGCCCCGCCTGGAAGGCGAATTGTTTCCGCTCCGGCTTCGTCAGCGAGCGGCCCAGTTTTTTTTCCTGCGCGGCGACGGCCTTCTTCTGCCAGTCGCGCGCCTGCTTGATGGCCTGGTCGCTGGCCGTGGCGAAAGGTTTCCGCAGGTCGTCGAGGTAAAGGCTCAGGTTGTAGCGCGGCCGGTTCTCCGCCAGCACGCGGCCTTCGCGGTCCAGGATTTTTCCGCGCACGGCGGGGATGCGGATGGTGCGGTAGGCCTGCGTCTCCAGATGCGATTGATACTCGCGCGCCGAGACGACCTGCACCCACCACAGGCCCGCGAACAACAGGCAAAGCCCGGCCATCAGCACCACCGCCACAAGGCGGAGCGCCGGGTCGTTCTTTTTCAGTTGGTCAAAGACGAGCATTCAAACCTTGGGTTTGTGGATTGATGGATGATTGGATAAATGGATGATTGGATTGATGGATTGATGGATGGCGCATGCTTGCAATCCAAAAATCCAATTATCCATCAATCCATTCATCCAAGATTTTTCATCCGTGTGCATCTGTGTGTATCCGTGGTTCAAAGCTTTCATTTTCTTCCCCGGTGGATTTCCCGGTCGTCCCGGAAACTGGTTTCGGTGCGCAGCTTGTAGCCGAACAGGTGGCCGCACCGTTGGAACACCGCAAACATGACCGGCGTGGCCGCCGCGCCGCCGGCGGTCAGCACGAGCCATTGCCAGAGCGAGCCCCAGCCGATGAGCGGCTGCCGGCCGCTGTGGAACAAAATCAAAACCGTCAGCGCCGGCACGACCGCGCTCGCCGCCGCGCCGAGCACGAACTGCGCGAACGGCGCGTCGCGCAGGATCAGGTCGCGCCGCAGATAAATCGGAAAGCCGACGGCCAGCAGCGGCAGGATTGTCACGCCCAGCGGATTCGCCGAGAGCGAGTCGAACCACAAGCCGCCCACGACGGCGAGCAGCGCGACGGTCACGAGGCCGGCATTCAACGCGGCATAGAGCATCAGCGCGGGCAGCAGATCAATCTGCGTGCCGAAGAGGGAGCGCGGCGCGGACAGCGTGGCCTCGCCGAACACGGCGAGATACGCGAAGCTCAAAATGATGGCGGGCTGGAACAGGTTCATGGGGTAGTGGCACGGGCGTCTCGCCCGTGAGTTTCCAGAAATGCGCGCAGGTTGTGACCAACCGGAACACACGGGCGGGACGCCCGTGCCACTACGCAGCGGCAACGCCGCTGCCGGGCCGGCACACGGCCGCCGGGCGTTGAATGTTTTTTGATTTTCATTTGAACAAAACCCAGACCTGTTCCAGCGCACCGGGGTTGGCGTTGAGTTTCACCTGCGCCTCGGTGGCCAGGCCGTGTTCGACGGATTGCGCATAGACGATTTTGCCGATGGGAATCCCTTTCGGAAAAATGCCGCCCAGCCCGCTGGTCATGACGTTCTGGCCGGGCTTCAGATTGGCGCTGCTCGAAAGGTAGCTCAACTGCACCAGCGACGTGTCCAGCGGCCCGCCCGCGCTCAAGACGCCCATGTCGTGCGTGGCGTTCTCCACGAGCGCGGACACGCGGCAGTTCGGGTCGCCGAGGAGGAC
>JAYVCM010000446.1:0-2644 GCA_043749955.1 Limisphaerales bacterium
AATCTGCTCCAGAAAAAGTGGATCGGGGCGCGCGATGAATCCTACCGGTTCGTCTGCAACACCACCGTCGGCGTGGCCGGGTTCTGGGACGTGGCGAGCCGGTGGAAGATTCCAAAATCCGACGCGGATTTTGGCCGGACGTTCGGCCAATGGGGCTGGCAGCCGAGGTGTTTCATCATGCTGCCGATTTTTGGGCCGAGCAATGAGCGCGATACGCTCGGTCTGGCCGCCGACACCGCCGCCAATCCGCTGCTCTACATCGCCCCCTACGAATTCGTCGCGGCCAATCCGCTGACCTGGCTCGGCCCCTATACTTATTTTACTTACGCGGTCATGTATAACGACCTCGCCGACAGCGTGGGCGAGTATGTGCGCTTCAGCCAGGCCGAGATGGATCCCTATTCCGAGATTCAATATGCCTGGACATTCGCGCGCGCGAACCAGGTGGCGGATTTCCAGGTGGAGGGAAAACCGGACGAGGCCTCGCTGGAAACGCTCGAATCGGTATTCTTCACCTTCAAGGACCCGGAGTTTCCCAGCCACGGCACGACGCGGTCGGTGCGGATTCCGGCGACGGGCAAGGATTTGAAATTTACGTTCTGGTTGCAGCCGGGATCGGCGAACGTGGTTTATATCATTCCCGGTCTGGGCGGCCACCGGCTGGCCCAACCCTCGCTGGCGCTGGCCGAATTGGTTTTCAGCAACGGCTTCTCCGCCGTGGTGGTCAGCAGCCCGTTCAACTCCGAGTTCATGGAACACGCCTCGACGGCGGCGCTGCCGGGGTATCTGCCGGTGGACGGTCATGATATGCACGTCGCGCTCACCGAGATTGATCGTCGCCTGCATAAACTGTATCCGGACCGGCTGGGCAACAAAGCGTTGCTGGGTTATTCCATGGGCGCACTCGATTCTTTGTTCATCGCGTCCACCCGGCCGACGAATCCGCCTTCGTCGGACTTCGGCGCGACAAGTCAGTTGTCGGCTGCGGCGAAGCGGGGCAAAGGCGGACCTGTCGCGCCGAAGTCAGATGGAGGCGGACCGCTGCTTCAATTTGACCGTTACGTCGCCATCAACACACCCGTGCGCACGACACATGGCGTTTCCAAGCTGGACGAATTTTACCGTGCACCGCTGGAGTGGCCGGTCGCGGAACGAACCGCCAACCTTGAAAATACTTTTTTGAAAGTGGCCGCCTTGAGCCGGAACACCCTCACGCCGCAAACCTCGCTGCCTTTCAACGCCATCGAATCCAAGTTTCTCATCGGCCTGACGTTCCGGCGCATGTTGCGGGATGTGATTTATAGCAGCCAGCGGCGGAACAATCAGGGCGTCCTGCACCACCGGATCCTCGATTTCCGGCGCGAGCCGGCGTATCAGGAAATCATGCAGTATTCCTACCAGGATTATTTTGAGAAATTTGCCATCCCCTATTATGCGACGCGTGGCCTGGCCTCGCCGACCGCCGCCGCGCTGGAAAAAGCCGGTGATCTGCGGACGTATGACGCCGGCCTGCGCGCCAACCCCGACATCCGCGTCATCGTCAATCAAAACGATTTTCTTTTGGCGGACGAAGACCTGGAATGGCTTGGTGCCACGTTTGCCACGAATCAATTGACGGTTTTCAACAAGGGCGGTCATCTGGGAAACCTTTCCAATGTGACTGTGCAAAAGGCGATTTTGGCCGCGCTGACGCCGATGCTGCCGCCCGAAATCAAATCTAAATGAACGGTTGCAAGAAGTTCGCCTGTGAAGTGTGAACCTCCCGCCCGCTGCCGCTGCTCCGTAACTTGAGCTTCGGCGCGGTAACAATTAACCTGGTTGCGATGTCAAACGCGCGCAAACAAATTTCGCCCGCCTGGATTCTGTTCATCCTCACCGGCCTCAACCTGTTCAATTACCTCGACCGCTACGTGCTCTCGGCGGTGTTGACGCCATTGCAAAAAGATCTCGGCATCAACGACGGTCAGGCCGGGCGCCTCGTGACGGCATTCATGCTCGGCTATTTCGTCACGTCGCCGGTCTTCGGCTGGCTGGGCGACCGCTGGTCGCGCAAATGGCTCATCGCCGCCGGCATTTTTGTGTGGAGCCTGGGCACCATCCTGACGGGCTTCGCGGCGACGTTCGCGATGATGCTCGCATTTCGCGTTTTCGTCGGCCTGGGCGAAGCGAGCTATGCGACCATCAGTCCGAGTCTGATTTCCGACAGCTACGCTCCGGCGAAACGGAACAACGCGCTGACCATTTTCTACGTCGCCATTCCCGTCGGCGCGGCGCTGGGCACAATCATTGGCGGAATCATCGCCGCGAAATGGGGCTGGCGGCACGCGTTCATCTGGGCGGGTGTGCCGGGATTATTTCTCGCGCTCGTGATGCTGCCGTTCGCCGAACGCAAACGCGGCCAGGCCGAGGGCAAGACTGCGCAAGCGGCCAAAAGACCTTCCGTCCGCGACATCGTGAATCTCATTCGCATCCCGGACTACATGCTGGTGGTGCTGGGTTACACGGCCTACACGTTTGCGCTGGGTGCGTTCGGGCATTGGGGACCGACGTTTCTGCATCGCGCTCACGGCGTGGCCGTGGACAAGGCGGCCACATTTTTCGGCGCGGTGCTCGTGGTCGCCGGACTCGTGGGCACGTTGATCGG
>JAYVCM010000447.1:0-14672 GCA_043749955.1 Limisphaerales bacterium
CAAGAGTCCGGCACTTGGAAATATTTTGGCGAGTTCGAGGTTGCGAGTTTCTCACAATTACCCGCCGATATTGCACAGCACGCTCGCTCTGGAAATGTCACTAACATTCCAATCAGTAGTGTGATTAGGATGAGACGACTTTGAGGACACAGGCCATGATGCCTAACCACGGGCGACGCGCCAGCGTCTTGGAGTGCGCCGGCAGAGCAACGCGGCGACGGCGCTTTCGGGCGCACGGAAACGTGGCTTGATCCGAAAATTTTTCGTGCGTGCGAAAGCGGCGGTGAACCGGCCGCAGTCCAGACGCTTCGCGACCACTTGAGATTTTCGGAGCGCGAAGCGTCTGGACTGCGGTTGCTTTAGCGCCGCTTTTGGAAGGAACATCGAACCTTCACAGCGCACGTCGGCTGCAATCGAAAGCGGTGTCAGCCCTGTTCCCCGCCAGCCACCGCACTCCAAGACGCTCCGCGCGGTTTGGCTCTGATTCAACCGCGCCGCAAATCTTTTCGCGGGGTGATGTGCGTCGTCATTTTGATCGGCGGCAACGGGGACTTCTTCAGCGGCGGCGGCACGGATGAGGACGCGGCTGGCGCTTCAACTGGAATGACTTTCACCTCAAGCGGTTTTCCCGGCAATGCCGAGTCGCCGATTTTCAATTCCGGAAATTTCATCTCGCCAAAATTAAATCCCGCCATCGGCCCGGAACCGAGTTCCTTCGTCGCGGCATCCGCCAGGGTTGTAAAAATATTTTTCACCGCCGCGATGGGCGCCTGCCATACATCGTAACCGTTCACCACCCAGTCCAGTTTCCCGGTTTCCATATCCAGCATCAGGCCATGCACGGGAATTTTCGGGCCAATGATCGGACTCAACCGCGCAAAGGCGCAGGCCTTGATGACGTTTGCTCGCTCCGTCGCGAACGTCCCGAAAAATTCGCTCACATTTTCCGGCAGCAGATGCCGCTCCACGCCGAGCGCTTTCAACTTGTCCAGCAGCGCCATCGTCGTGGTATGGCAGACCTGGCAGTCCGTATGGCCGATGATGGCGATCTCGCGTCCGCCCTTGATCGCACAGGCCAGCGCGAGCGACCGCATGGTGCTGCTCAACGGGCTGGTGATGACATTGCCCGCGTTGCGCAGCCAGATGAACTGATCGGCCGGCAACGCCAGCGCGTTCGGGAAAAAAGCGTTCAGGCGCGGGTCCATACACGTCAGCGCCACGACCGGCAACGCGTCCGCGAACTCCGCCGGACGCAGCCCCGCGCTCGCGTCACCGGCCACCGCCCGGTGATTCGCGTCAATGATGGCTTCGAAGAGGCGCATAGGTCATTTTACTTCCCGCAAAAAATCTTCAATCTCCACTCCACCGTCGCGCAACGATCCCTTGAGCGTGTATCGGTCAACTTCATCATGAAACGGAAACACAATTAATCTTCCATCGGGATGTTTCAGCTTCACATGACTTCCCTTGCGATGAACTTCCGCAAAGCCGAGCCGCTGCAAGGCGGACAACACCTGCCGTCCGGTCAGCAACGGGAGTTTCATACCGTCAGTTCAACGATGTCGCGCTTGCCTGCCAGTTCGTCCGGCGACGGCTCCAGGTAAAGATCAATCGCCTCCCGGATGTTTTTCAACGCCTCCTCGCGTGTCCGGCCCTGCGACCAGCAGCTTTTCAGCGACGGACAATGAGTGACGAAGTAGCCGTCCTCACCCTGTTCAATGATGATTTTGAGATTCATGTTGTGTTGAAGCTATACCGCCACCGGACGAAACGCCAGCGCCCGCGTCACCGGCCACCGCCCGGTGATTCGCGTCAATGATGGCTTCGAAGCGGCGCATAAATTACACAGCTTCCTGATTGCGTGTTGCAAATTTTAGTGAGGTCAGAATCTGTTGGCTCACCACTGAAATTATGCGGGTAGGTTTTCCAGATCAGGGTTTTTAATTCTATCAACTCGTCGTGAACCTCTGGCGGAAGATTTACACGATGGCCACGTTTAAGACTGTTCAATAAAGCATCAATCTTTTGGAATTTATTTTTGTAATCAGCAGTTCCTTGCTTGCCCAAATACCGGAAATTTTCACTCAGCAAGACATCTGACCTTTCAAAATTTAATCCCACGTCATGCTGTAGTTGATCATCCAAATTGTGATAACGGGCGTCCGAACGGATTTGAGCTTCACCATCATTAGTCTCACGATAAATACAGTCAGGACGTTTTTTGTATTTTGGCTGACGATAATAGTCACCACGGCCACTAGGAAGTTTTTCTGTCACGGATGCAATATAGATTAGACGTTGCTCGTATTTTTTCCTTTTTCCTCCGAAACCGAAAATTAGCGAACCCTCTTCAGCCATTTTCCGAATCATTGGCTTACAAATCGCGAGGCTAAGTAAGCCGTTCGATACACATGGAGCTCCGCCATTGTCTACAACCATTTTATAGACGTAAATATTCATTTTCTTTAGTTATTTGAATTAAGAAGCTCAACTTTTTGATTTAGGAACCATGAGTAAAAGCGCCCCGCGTCTATAAATTCTGGCAGCCGTGCGCTGCGCTGAAGGTATCCATTTTTAACAGTTAATCCTCCCCAAGCGTCCAACAATTCTGGAAAGACGCGATAAGCGCGATCACGAAATGAACCGATTGATAAGCACCGAGAAAATCTACCAGATAATTTCTGCTGTCCAAAAACCACAATATCCGTCGAACCCTGCGACAAAACGCGACGTGTATGTGCGTTAAGTGACCACTGATTATATGGGACATTCTCTGCTTTTTCAATTCTCCCAACAACCAATAACCCAATCAGCCCATAAACTAAACACCCTTGGTGAATGTCGCGCAAGCTGGCATAAAAAACTATCAAATCACCGACTGAAAGCTTTGTGCTAATCTGAACAGCTCTTTGCCCTTGGTCTCCATATGTCAAAGTTGAAAAGTCGGGGTCTAAATGCATTCTTTCTTTTTCAAGCCAAACTGGCAGTTGACTCCCAAACTTTTTCAACGACGCCTCTAATTCATTGTAATGGCGAACTAATTGCGAATGATTCTCCTTCGATTCAGGAATCGGAACATAGACAAATCCGTCAGTTCTTGAATCAGCAAGACCGTTCCAGTTTCCACAAGAACTGTCCACACCGACTCGAACTAACAAAGCTTTCATAAAATCTATTTAAGCCGCCACCAGTGGCGTCTTTCGTTTCGGATGGCCGATGAAGAAATAAAGAATTGCGCCCAGCAGATGCAACAGCGCCACCACCAGCACCCACGCAATTTTTTCGCCGTCGGTCAATCCCTTGTTCTGGATGGCCGAAATCAGCATCCAAATCCAGAAGGCAAAAATTGCCAGCCCGATGGGAATCAGACACAACAGCAGCACCAGCATGATGATTCCGCCTACAAAAGCTTCTGCGATCATAATTTTACCTTTAGTTTTTTAAACCGTCGGAGACGACGTGAGGAGTCTCTAACTTTTTAATTTGAGCCTCGTCACCTCGGCTGCTACGGATTTTTATTTGCTTTCGCCTTTGTCTTTCTCCATCGCTTTTTTCAGCGCGGGGACTTGTTCCAGCAATTTCTCAAACTTCACGCCGGTCAGGCTTTCGATGATGGGCGGCAACTGGCTGATAATTTGCGTCACGTCGCCGGTGAGCTTGCTCGCGCCGCCGCCGGGGCCGTTGCCGGCATTGATGATGACCATCTTCTCGGTCTTCGCGAGCGGCTCGCTGATCTTGCCCGCGATTTCCGGCAGCACGCGCATGATCATCTCGATGACAGCGGCCTCGTTGTATTGCTTGAACGATTCAGCCTTAACGCGCATCGCCTCGGCGGTCGCCTTGCCTTGCGCCTCGATGACGGACGCCTCGGCGAGACCGCGCGCCTTGTTCGCCTCGGCCTCGGCGATACCGGTGGCTTTGGAAACATCCGCGTTCGCAAAACCCTTGGCCTTGGTCGCGGAGGCGGCACCGGCGGCTTCCGTTTCGAGCTGGAACTTGGTGGCGTTCGCCAGCGTCTCGACTTTGTAACGCTCGGCGTCCGCCGGTTTTTGCACGTCGGCTTCGAGTTGGCGTTGCTTGCGTTTGATTTCCTGTTCCTGCAATTCAATCTGTTTCTGTTTCTCGATGATCTGCACCTGAACTTCTTCGGCCTTCACGAGCTGGCCGGTTTTGAAGCGCTGCAAATCATATGCGAGGTCGGCCTGCGCCTTCTGCACATTCACGGTGGCCTGATACTGCGCGACGTTCGATTGATAATCCCGTTGCGCCTCGGCAATCTTCGAGTCGGCTGCGAACTTCGCTTCCTGTCCCGCCTGCGTGGCCTGCGACGATTTGATCATCGCATCGCGGTCGGCCTCGGCCTGGGCGATCTGCGCGTCGCGCTTGACCTGGGCGATGCGCGGTTTGCCGAGCGCGTCGAGATAACCCTGCGTGTCGCGGATGTCGCGGATGGTGAAGCTGACAATGCCGAGGCCCATGTTGGCCATGTCGCCGGCGGCCACTTCCTGGACTTTCTGGGCGAACGCATCGCGGTTCTGATAAATTTCCTCGACGGTCATCGTGCCGAGAATCGCGCGCAAATGACCTTCGAGCGTCTGCGTGGCGATGTTGCGGATTTCGTCGGTGGCCTTGCCGAGAAATTGTTCCGCCGAGGTGCGGATGGAAATGTCGTCGCCCTTGACCTTGATCTGCGCCACGCCGTCCACCTTCACCGGCACGCCTTTGCTGGTATAGACTTCCGGCGTCTGCACATCAATGGTCAGCAGCTCGAGCGAGAGGATGTCCACCTTCTCGAAGATCGGCAGGACAAATGTGCCGCCGCCCTTGACGATGCGGAAGCCGACCGACGTGCCGTCTTCCAACTGGTGTTTGCGGCCGGACACGATGAGCACCTGGTTCGGGCCGACCTTGGTATAGCGGCTGAACACCATGTAGAGCAGCAGAAACACCACGATGACGATGACGATCGCCGCGATGATGGCGATGCCGCTTTGCATGAAGTTCAGGTCGGCGAGCAGGAGTGCGAGGTTCATATCAGTTGATGGTTTTTGTTTGAGAGTTGGGAGTTCAAATTGCCGTGACGTAAAATTGAGTGCCGACGACGCGGGTGATTTTTACCGTCTGGCCGCCGGCGACCGGCGTGCCATTTTCCGTGCGCGCCGCCGCCGTGTAACGCGAGCCGCCGGCCACATAGGCGATTTCGCCGACGCCGTTGGCGGCAATGGGCGTGATGACGTTCGCCTCGACGCCGACCAGCCGGGCCACCTTGGATTCGCTGGAGCTTTGCGTGTGGCGAAACACCATGCTTAAAAATTTGTATAATCCGCCCGCCACCAGCAACGCGCAAAAAATTGAGAGCGGCGCGCTGATGACGGTTTTGCTGGTCAGCGGAAATTCCGAGAAGATCAGACCGAAGCCGCCAAACGCCGTCACAAAGGAAGCCATGACGGTGGGACTGAAGATGGAGATGCCCGGCATGTCGCTGCTGTCCGCGCCGGCCTCCGCGTGACCGCCGCTGCCCGCCACATGGGCGTTGTGCCCGCCAAAGAAATGGCCGGCGACCACGCTCACCAAGGTGAACACCAGACCGACGACCAAGCAGATTGCGTATATCATCATAAGCCCTCGCCAAGTTGGTTGACTTCTTGGATTAGACCATCAAGCCCGCCGCCAGCGCAAGCCGGAACGCCGGGCACGGTCCCGGCCGGTTGGTGTTTACTGCTTCTTTCAGGCCAAGACGGTGCCCGGCGTTCCAAGCAATACCACCAGGCAGGTTTCAATTTTTCACCGAACCGTTTCATGCGCCCATCAAACCGCATCGCCGCGAAAAGCGCAGTGATAATTTTGCACGAAATTCGGAACCGCCGCACCGGAGCGCGGGTGTGTCCCGCGCACTGCTGGCTTCCCTCTCCCCTCGGAGGGGAGAGGGATTGAGGGTGAGGGGGTGGCCTCTTGCAAACCGACGTTTGATTATTTCCAAAAATAATATTTGCGGGGAGTTTTCCAACTGGACGGAGCGTTCGGTTTCACGGCCACCCCTCACCCCGGCCCTCTCCCCTCCGAGGGGAGAGGGAGAAGCAGCGGCACCGACAGCCGCGCTCCGTCCGCGCTTCCCGCTTGCCAAAATTCCGGCGCTTGCGCATCGTCACGCCATGGAATCCCATGAACTGCTCCGCGAAATCTTCGACACGAAGGCCCCCAAGGAAGTTTCCGCCGACCTCGAACTCTCGACGTCCATGATCTACAAATGGGCGCAGCCGCCGGACCACGACGGCAGCGGCATTGAAAATCCGCTCGACCGCATCGAAGCGCTCTTCCAAAGCACCGGCGACCAACGGCTCATCCAATGGATCTGCCAGCGCGCCGGCGGATTTTTCATCCTCAATCCGAAGAACACGCCGCATCCCACGTTCCTCATTCCCGCGACCAATCAGATCGTCCAGGAATTTGCCGACCTGTTGCAAGTCGTCGCCGCTGCGGCTGCGGACAATCAAATCACTCCTGCCGAAACCAAACAGATCCGCGCGCGCTGGGAGGAATTAAAATCCGTCACCGAAGGTTTCGTGGCCTGCTGCGAAGACGGAAATTTCGGCAAGCTGAAAAAAGAGGCGACCAGGCGCAGCGAAGCGTGACTAAAAAGCCGTAGTAGCCGACGTGAGGAGGCTCAAACTTATTTCAACTCCGCCGCGATCTGCTCGCCCAGCGCAGCCGCCTCGGTAATCGGACGTTTTCCCTCGCCACGCTTCACTATTTCATCGCGAAAAGAAATCGCCTTGAGCGAAATCTTGTTGCCGGAAATTACCGCGTGCGCGCCCACGGGACTCTGACAGCCGCCGCCCATGCCGCGCAGAAATGCGCGTTCGGCAGTCACCGCGTGGAACGTGTTGAAATGGTTCAGCCGCTCGACAATTTTCGAGATGCGTTCGTCATCGGCACGAATTTCAACTCCGATGGCACCCTGCCCCACACATGGCAGCATCACGTCCAAATCCAAAACGGTCGCGAGCAAACCATCCGGCACGGCATCGCCGGCGAGCGTGCCATCGGCGTTGATCTTGAAATTCAACCGCGTCAGGCCCGCGAGCGCGAGCACGGTCGCGTCCAGTTCGCCGCGCTCGGCGACCTTCTGCATCCGCGTCGTCACGTTGCCGCGAATCTCCACGATGTTCAAATCGGGCCGCGCGGCGAGCAAAGACATTTTGCGCCGCGTGCTGCTGGTGGCGATGGTCGCGCCCTTCGGAAAATCTTTCAGCTTCAGATGCGGTTTGAAGCCGCGCAAATCGCTTTGGCCCGGAGACCAGTCGGTTGTGATGCGTGATGCGTGATGCGTGATGAATTCCGCCGAGCGATAAATCAAAACGTCGCGCACATCCTCGCGTTTCGGCGTGGCGGCGAGAATCAATCCGGCGGGCAGATCGGTCGGCAGATCTTTCAGGCTGTGGACGGCGAGGTCGGCCTGGCCTTTGACCAGCGCGACTTCAAGTTCCTTCGTGAACAGACCTTTCGGCAGGCTGGGATCGGTCTTCGCCATCGAGGCCTTCTGCAACTTGTCGCCGGTGGTTTTGATGATTTTCAGTTCGAAGCGCAGCCGGGGAAACGCGGCGCGGCATTGCGCAGCGATGAGGTTGGCCTGCGCGAGGGCGAGCGCGCTGCCGCGCGTGCAGATGATAATGGGACGTTCCACGGCCATAATTTTTCAACCACAAATTTACACGGATAAGCACGGATGAAAAGAAAACAACACGGCAGCGGAGCTTTATTCGAAGTGGAAATTCAACGCAGCAAACATGCCGCGGCGACGGCGCTGTTTTCAAGCCGGAGCGGGAGTTTTAATTTGCCTGAACTAGCGCCCCATCCGGTTTGACGGAGGCGGGGCAGCTTCATTTTTAGAAAAAAATCTTTTCGCGCCCGCCCGCGCGGAGCAAGCTGGACAAACACAAATTAAAACGCGCCATGCCCGCCAAGTCCATCATCACGCCCGTCCTGAAATTTTGGGGCTTTGAACGGCATCCGTTCGACGACCTGGTTTTGCGGGGCGACGACTTGAAGCTGTTCATTGACCGTGAAACGGAGGTGCGGCGGCTGCAAAACGGCTTGAGCAACGCGCTGTGCGGCGTGTTCGGGGCGCAGGGCGTCGGCAAAAGCTCGGTGCTGAACCGGCTGACGGACTTGACGCGGCTGGAGGGTTATCCCGTGGCGACGGTGCAGATGACCGGCACAAGCGAGAACCTGCTTTACCGCGAAATCCTGGCGGCGATCCTGCGGGAAATCCGGGACGGACAGATCAAGGTGCTGACCAAACTGGGATTGAAGGTGGAGCGCGAACTGGAGCGCGTCGAGTCGAGCATCAAATACACGTCGTCCGTGGAGGCGGCGGGCGAGGCGGGACTGAAGGCTTTCTTCAACCTGGTCACGAAGGTGGGGTTGAAAAAATCGGAGGAGCATGAACTGCCGCAGCACACGGAGGACACGGCCGCAGCACGCATCCGCGAAATCGTGCTCCACCAGAAGGAGCCGTTCGTGGTGGTGATTGACAACCTGGAGCGGGCGAAATTTCTTTTGAACAACGAGGATGCCTACTTCCGCTTCATCACCAAGTTTGCGCAGACGATTGACTCGGTATTTTCCGAGGCTGGCGTGGCGTTTGTGGTTTCGCTGGACCAGACTTTTGTGGACCACATTGACGGGCAGCTTCCCGGCGCGGAGGAGGCGTATTCCTTTTCGTTCGGACAGCTGGTGGAGATCGGCGCGTTTTCGCCCGGCGATTTTTTCAAGATCATCAGCAAGCGCCTCGGCAGCCGTGGCTGGCCGGACCGCCCGGAGGATTTCATTGACCGGGATGCTTTCTGGGCGCTGATGCTGGCCACCGGCGGCCATCCGCGCCGCGCCTTTGCCGTGCTGCGCGAGGCCATGGAATTGATCGCGGCAAAAAAAGCGAAAAAAATCATCACGCTGGATATTATGCGGAAGGCGGCGGTGAATTGCTGGGAGAAGCTGGATGAAACTGACATCCGTATTTTCCAGTTTCTGGCAAAGAACAAGCCTCATTCATCTTCCGACAAGCCGTTTATTGACACGGTTCGCATTGGCCGGGCGCAATTACGGACACGTCTGGCCGAACTGGAAAAGAAAGGCCTGCTGGGAACCACCGAAGAAATCAGCGGCAGCGCAAAGAAAGATGTTTACTTTTTGCAACATTTTGATCCCGCCTGATCGGTGATGGCGGTGATGGCGGTGATGGCGGTGATGGCGGTGATGGCGGTGATGGCGGTGATGGCGGTGATGGCGGTGATGGCGGCGGAGACGCAATAACAACGGATGCCCATGGCAAAGCCCGTATAAACAGATTGGATTTCAGCTCCGATGATTCAAATTCAAAAAATCATTTCGCTCGAACGGCCGGAACTCGCGCCGTATCGCTCGCTCAAGCGTTCCGCCGAACACGCGGCGCTGGGCATTTTCGTGGTGGAAGGCGACAAGGTTTTGCATCGCCTGCTGGAAAGCGAGTTCACCGTCGTCTCCGTATTGCTGTTGGAAGGACGGCTGGCCGAGTTCGAGCCGCTGCTCCATGCGCGACCGGAAAAAGACATCGCCGTGTTCGTCTGCGAAAGGCCGGTGATGGACGAACTGGTCGGCTTTGAAATTTATCAGGGCGTGCTGGCCATCGGGAAAATTCCCGCGCGGCGGTCGCTGGAAAAAATTCTCGCCGCCAGCCCGCGGCCGCGTCTTTTTGCGGCGATGGACGGTCTGGCCAACGCGGAAAACATCGGCGTGCTGATGCGCAACTGCGTGGCGTTCGGCGTGCAGGCGCTGATCGTGGGCGAGACGTGCAGCAGCCCGTTCCTCCGCCGCGCCGTCCGCAACTCAATGGGCGCGATCTTCAAACTGCCCGTGCTGGAATCGCCGGGCCTCGTGCAGACCTTGCGCGAGTTGCGCGGCCACGGCGTGCGCTGCATCGCCGCGCATCCGCGCCCGGACGGACAAGTTTTGTCGCGGGCGGATTTCACCGGTGATTGTTGCGTCGTCTTCGGCAGCGAAGGCCACGGCATTTCTGCGCCCGTGCTGGCTGCGTGCGATGAGGCGTTGGCGATTCCGATGGCGAACGAAGTGGATTCGCTCAACGTCAGCGCGGCGGCGGCGGTGTTCCTTTACGAGGTGAACCGGCAGAGAACTAAAAGTTTTTAGCGGTCTGGCATTTTTTGGCGAGTCGTAGCGAAGTAAATCAGTGGCGAATAAGATTTGCACCAAGCATTGTTTTTGTTCCTACCATTTTGTCAGATTAAGAATCTGCCAAGCGGAAGGGAACATGTCAGTCATTTGCCAACTGCCACTTTTCAGAAGTTGCAAACCGACCCTCTGGTTGTTTTTGATTAGAACCTTTCCCCGATGTAGGGCGTGTGCCAGCGAAGATCTTTTTCTACAACGCCTTTCGTCTTCACCGCGCGCATGATTTCCGACACCTGCTTCCAGTCCAACGTCAGATCGCCTTTGTCCGGCCAGTCTTTATCCACCGACATATAACCCGCCGCTGAAAATTCCAGATGCAGTTCCAACCGTCCGTTCCTTTCTTCGGGGATGACGAGGTTGAACCGCTCCAAAGCCTTCGCGAAATCCTTGCCGGCGGTCTGCGACCAGCGCCACAGGACTTCGTCGGTGATGTCCAGCGGCAGTTCGGGGGACTTCACGGCAAACAGCCGGGAACGGGTGACCAGTTCTGACTCCGCATACCCTTTGTCGCCAACAAAAATGGCGAGGTCGCCTTTGATGACCTCCTTCGCACCCGACAACGAAGGCCAGATTTTGATGCGCTTGTCGTCGGCTCCCCGATGCTGGAAGGAAACGCGCGACTGTTCCGGTTCGCCAATCAGCATGTTGTGCGTGGGATGGCTCACTTCTTCGTAACCGCTGGTCAGGTGCGTGATGTTTTTTTCCGACTGGCAGCCGGCCAGACCGAGGCCGAGCAGGGCCAAGGCAAGGCGGGAGACCGGATGATAAAATGGTTTCATAGGCAAAGCGCGCGTGGTCGTTTTCTGGAACGAGATGGTGTTGGCGAACGGGCTTGCGGTCAAGGTTTGCCGCGCTCTGGATTCTAAACTCGCGGCTCCCTGAACCGCGGGGGTTCGCATCTCACGCCGTGGAACCGCCCCGCCGACGGCCGTTGCGCGCAGTTGCTTTTCGCTTCACGGCTGGTTTAATCGAAGCATGAAAAGCGACATCCGCGTCGCCTCACCGCCGCCGAAGCCGCTGCTGGTTTTCGACGGCGACTGCAAATTCTGCACGCTCTGGGTCCGCCGCGGGCGGCAGATGACCGGCGAGGCCGTGGATTATCTGCCGTCGCAAGACACAAGTGTCGCCGCACAATTCCCGGAAATTCCGCGCGAGCAATTCAACATCGCCGTCCAGCTCATCGAACCACGCGGCGAGGTTTTTTCCGGCGCGGAGGCCGTTTTCCGTGCGCTGGCGCACAATCCCCAGCACCGATGGCCGCTGAATGTTTACGAAAAGAACCAGCCATTTTCAAACCTCACAGAATGGGCCTACCGCCTCGTCGCCGAAAACCGGACATTTTTCTCTTTGCTCACGCGGTGGTGCTGGGGCCGGCACGTCGAACGGCCGGATTATTTTCTCACCCGCCGGATTTTTCTGCGCGCGCTCGGCCTGATTTATCTCGTCGCCTTCGTCTCGCTCTGGACGCAGATCAGCGGGCTTATCGGTCACAACGGCATTTTGCCGGCGGATCAATTCATGTCCGCCGTCCAGCAACAATGCGACGCGCGGGGCATCGGCCTGCAACGGTTTCACCTGCTGCCGACGTTGTGCTGGTTCGACGCGTCCGACGGTTTTCTAAATTTCCAATGCGCGGCTGGAACGGTGCTGGCGGTTTTGCTTATGGTGGGCATCGCGCCCGCGCCGTGTCTGGCATTGCTGTGGCTGTTTTATCTTTCACTCGCCGCCGTCGGCCGGGATTTTCTTGGTTTTCAATGGGACAATCTGCTGCTGGAAGCCGGCTTCCTCGCGATCTTCTTTGCCCCGCTGCAATTAGTGGCACGCGCGTCCCGCCCGTGTGTGTCGAGCACGGGCGTTGTGCAAAACCAGAAACTCACGGGCGGGACGCCCGTGCCACTACCGCCATCACGAACCGTCCTCTGGTTGCTGCGACTTTTGCTGTTCAAACTGATGTTCTCGTCCGGCTGCGTGAAGCTGTTGAGCGGCGACCCGAACTGGCGCAACCTCACCGCGCTCACGTTTCATTATCAGACGCAGCCGCTGCCGACGTGGCCCGGCTGGTATGCGAATCTGCTGCCGCTGGCGTTTCAGAAATTTTCCTGCGCCGCGATGTTCGTCATCGAAATCGGAGCTCCCTTTCTGATCTTCGCGCCGCGCCGAATCCGGTTCATCGGCTGCGCCGCGCTGGTGAGTTTGCAGACGCTGATTTTCCTGGCCGGCAATTACACCTTCTTCAATTTTCTGGCGCTGGCGCTGTGCCTGTTGTTGCTCGACGATTTTATTTTGCGGAGATGGATGCCGCGCCAGTTGTTTGCGAAACGCGCCGCGACTGGAGCGCCGGGC
This sequence comes from Limisphaerales bacterium, assembly GCA_043749955.1. Taxonomy (GTDB): domain Bacteria; phylum Verrucomicrobiota; class Verrucomicrobiia; order Limisphaerales; family UBA11358; genus UBA11358. The sequence continues at coordinate 12,571 of JAYVCM010000447.1, forward strand.
ACCGTCCCGGCCCGAACGGAAAACAATATGAAACGAGCCGAGACGGTGCTCGGCGCTCCGGGCTGCCGACGCTGGCCGAAAGCGGTGACCATTCCACTCGCCGTCGTCGTTCTCGCCATTTCGCTTTTCCAAATGAGTTCAATGTTTGGCGTGCGTTCCAGCCTGCTCGGGCCCGCCGCCGTGCTGGACGGATTGCTCCTGCCGCTGCGCACGGTGAACAGCTACGGCCTGTTCGCCGTGATGACCACTGAACGCCGTGAGATCATAATCGAAGGCAGCAACGACGGCGTGACGTGGCTGCCATACGAATTCAAATACAAGCCCGGCGACGTGAACCGGCGGCCCGGCTTCGTCGCGCCGTTTCAGCCGCGACTGGACTGGCAGATGTGGTTCGCCGCGCTGGGTGACGTGCGGCAGAATCCGTGGTTCGGGAAATTTTGCGAACGGCTGTTGCAAGGCTCGCCGGAAGTTCTGGCGCTGCTGGCCAGAAATCCGTTTCCCGGCAAACCGCCCCGGTTCATCCGCGCGGAATTCTACGGGTATCATTTCACCGATGCCGCGGCCCGCCGCGCGACCGGTGCGTGGTGGCGGCGCGAATTCGTCGGCGAATACTTGCCGCCGGTTTCGCTTCCTGAATAAAATGGCCGCGCGACATTCATGAGTGACCCAACCGAAACCCGCGCCGCCAGCTTCTTCACGCCTGTGCGTTTCGGTGTTTTGCTGGCGCTGCTGGTGTTTGCCATGTTCCCGCAAGTCATCCTCGGTATCGAATCGTTCGTCGCACGCGACTTCGGATTCTTCGCTTATCCACTCGCGCATTTCCAGCAGGAATGTTTCTGGCGCGGCGAACTGCCGTTCTGGAATCCCTACAACAACTGCGGCGTGCCGTTCCTCGCGCAGTGGAACACCATGCCGCTCTATCCGCCGTCGCTGATCTATCTGACGCTGCCGCTCGCATGGTCATTGAGTTTTTTCTGCCTGCTGCACCTGTGGTTCGCCGGACTCGGAATGTTTTTTCTCGCGCGCCGCTGGACGGGCCTTCGCCGCGCCGAAGTGTCGTCTGCTTTTGGTGGGGTGAACGTCAGGCCCGCCGATGGACGCTTGCCGAATAAGGAAGCTACGGCCACGCAGGCGGGCAACAACTTCGCCGCCGCGTTCGCCGGCGTGGCCTTCGCGTTCAACGGGTTCACGCTCAACCTGCTCATGTGGCCGAGCCACATGGCGACGTTCGCATGGATGCCGTGGGTCGTGCTGGCCGCCGAACTCGCGTGGCGCGACGGCGGGAGGAAACTTTTTCTCGCGGCGATGGTCGGCGCGCTGCAAATGCTCGCGGGCGGCCCGGAAACCATTTTGCTGACGTGGCTCATCGTGTCCGCGCTGTGGCTCCAGCAATTCGTAAAAGGAGCGCTGGCCTCCGGCACGGCTCGAACCGCTTCGGGTTATCAACGCGCCGTGCTGGAAGCCGGCGCTCCGCCGACACGCGCCGCGATGCTCTGGCGGTTTCCGTTCGTCATCGCGTTGGTCATCGCCTTGAGCGCGGCGCAACTGCTGCCGTTCCTCGACCTCGTCGCGCACGCGCAACGCGAGTCCGGCTACACGGATCTGCGCTGGTCCATGCCCGGCTTCGGCCTCGCCAATTTTCTCGTGCCGATGGCGTTCGGCTCCACACACACTGAAGGCATCTTCTTCCAGCACGGCCAATACTGGACTTCCTCCTACTATCTCGGCATCGGCGCTCTCTGGCTCGCATTGCTGGCGTTGCTGTGCGTCCGGGAACGCCGCGTATGGCTGCTCGCCGGCCTCGCCATCATCGCCCTGCTCTGCGCGCTCGGCGAAAACACGCCGTTCTATCCGCTGCTCCGAAAACTCATCCCGCAATTGAGCTTCATCACCTACCCCGTGAAATTCGTCATGGTCGTCATCTTCGCCGCGCCGCTGCTCGCGGCTTTTGCGCTGGCAAATTTGGAACGCCGGCCTCCGGCACGGCTCGTTGAAAGATTCACCGATTCGAGCCGTGCCGGAGGCCGGCGTTCCAAATTTGCCAGCGCAAAAGCCGCGAGCAGCGGCGCGGCGAAGATGACGACCATGACGAATTTCACGGG
>JAYVCM010000448.1:0-9678 GCA_043749955.1 Limisphaerales bacterium
CAAAATAGTTAAATTTCATGAACAGCAAGCCGAAAAAGGTGATTCAGCGTCTTTGCGGCGACTGGGGGAATTTTACCGTGACGGATACGGGGTTGAAAAAGATGCAGCCAAATCCGCTGCATATTTTCAGAAGGCGGACGAGATGTTTCAATCAGCAGCAAGTCGGATAGCTGAAGAGTCCCGCCTTAAAGAGCAAGAAGGTTTAAAGCAGAAATTCCTGCGAAATTTGGAATTGGCAGACAAGCATGATAACGCCGTAAGTGCGCTTTATGTGGAAAAATGCTATCGAGAGGGGATCGGAATCGAAAAGAACTTGAGCAAGGCGGATGAGTATCACGCCAAAGCAATTAGCTTTGGCATTCCACACCAGGGGAATACAAGTCTGTATTAACTTCTCCAGGATGCGTCAGTTAGGCTGCAAAAAAAAATCTCCGAAAACAAAAACGGCGAACTGTTTCCAGTTCGCCGTTTTGAATTTCTGCGCGGGAATTAAATTCCCTTGGCCGTGATATACTTCACGAGGTCAACCACACGGTTGCTGTAACCCCATTCGTTGTCATACCAGCTCACGATCTTGAAGAAGCGTTTCTCGCCCTTCAGATTGTTCTGCAACGTCGCGAGGCTGTCGTAGATGGAGCTGCGGTCGTCGTGGATGAAGTCGGTGGAAACCACTTCTTCATCGGTCACACCGAGGATGCCCTTGAGATAGGTCTTCGACGCGTTCTTCAGCGCGGCGTCAATCTCCTCGATGCTCGTGTCCTTCACGGTGCGAATGGTCAGGTCAACCACCGACACGTCCGTCGTCGGAATGCGGAACGCCATGCCGGTGAGCCTGCCCTTGGTGGCGGGCAACACTTCGCCGACCGCTTTCGCCGCGCCGGTGGTGCTCGGAATGATGTTAATGGAGGCCGCCCGACCACCGCGCCAGTCTTTCTTGGACGGGCCGTCCACGGTTTTCTGCGTGGCCGTCATCGCGTGAATGGTCGTCATCAAACCGGTCTCAATGCCGAAACCGTCCTTGAGCAAAACGTGAACCAGCGGCGCGAGGCAGTTCGTGGTGCAGCTCGCGTTGGAAACGATGTGGTGCTTCGCCGCGTCGTATTCGCCTTCGTTGACGCCCATGACGAGGGTTTTGACTTCACCTTTGCCGGGCGCGGAGATGATGACTTTCTTGGCCCCGGCAGTGAGATGCGCCTTGGCTTTTTCGCTGTCGGTGAAGAGGCCGGTGGATTCGATGACGATGTCCACGCCGAGCGCCTTCCACGGCAGCGTGGCGAGATCTTTCACCGCGCCGACGCATTTCACCTTGTGGCCGTTGACGACGATGATGTCGGGTTCTTCGAGCGCGGGATTGCTCTTCTCGGTGGTGACGGCATGCTTGAACTTGCCGTGGACGGAATCATATTTCATCTGGTAGGCGAAATAATCCGCATCGGTGGAAACATCCACGACCGCGACGACGTCAATCGCGTGGCCGAGCAAATCTTGATCACAGAGCGCCTGAAACACCATCCGGCCAATGCGGCCGAATCCATTGATAGCTACTTTTACTGCCATAGTTTTTTTATTTTATAAATTGACCAAAATTGAACGGACATTTTAGCCACGAATGTCTCATCGTCAACGAAGAATTCTGAAATGGAATGGGGCAAGGGCGCATCTGGACACTGTTGTTAAATTTACTCCCTCTCCTCCACCTGCCGCGACGGTGCGCGAGCACGACGGGTCGGATGGAGGAGAGGGCCGGGGAGAGGAGGTGCGTTGTTCACCGTGATGTTTTGGCTCAATGGCCCCTCTCCCAAGAACCGCAGCAAAAGGGTTGGACAAGTTTATGTTGCATATGCAACACAAACTTGTCTTGGTCAATTCAGGGGTTCAACGCGCGAAATTTCAGTTCGGGAAATTCTCTCCCCGGACCTCTCCCTCTCCCGCGACGCAGGAACGGGAGAAAAAATGCCCGGCTGCGCCCAATTGCCAAACCCCTCCATCTTTGGCGCAGGCAAGGCGTGGCGTGCCAGTTTTTTATTTTGTCCTGCGCTCTTTATTTGCGTTGCCGCGTTGCCCGGCTAAACTGCGCGCGTGAAATCCAAAGGCACAGTTTATCTGGTCGGGGCGGGCCCGGGCGACGCGGGCCTGCTGACGTTGCGCGGCGCGGAACTGCTCAAGCGCGCGGACGTGGTCATCTACGACGCGCTCGCCAACCCCGAATTGCTCCGGCTCGCACCGGCCGCCGCCGAATTTATTTCGCGCGGCAAGAACATGGCGATGCCGCAGTCGGAAATCACGGCCCTGATCATCGCCAAAGCCAGGGAAGGCAAAACCGTCGTGCGGCTCAAGGGCGGCGACCCGTTCGTCTTCGGGCGCGGCGCGGAGGAAGCCGAGGCGCTGGCGGCGGAAAAAATTCCGTTCGAGATCGTGCCGGGCGTTTCGTCCATCACCGCCGTGCCGAACTACGCGGGCATTCCGCTCACGCACCGCGAGCATTGCTCGAGCTTCACCGTTTTCACCGGCCACAGCGATTCGGCGGACGCCGCCACCGCTCTGCGCTACGATCAGATCGCCAAAATTCCCGGCACCAAAGTCGTGCTGATGGGCACGGAACAACTCGACGACTGGACAACATCTCTCGTCGCCAGCGGCATGGCACCGGAAACACCGATCGCCATCATCCATCGCGGCACGACGGGCCGGCAGAAAACCGTGGCCGGCACGCTCGCGACGATCGCCAAGCTGGCCGCGAAGGAAAAAATTTCGCCGCCCGCGCTCACCATCATCGGCGACGTGGTGACGCTGCGCGGAAAATTAAACTGGTTCGAGCAGAAGCCGCTGTTCGGCCAGCGCATCGTCGTCACGCGCCGCGCGGAACAGGCGGGAACGTTTGCGCAACGGCTCGCGGAACTCGGCGCGGATGTTTTGGCGGTGCCGACGATCAAACTGACGACGCCGACGGAGAAGGACGCCATCATTGACTGCCTGCTGGAATTGAATTCCTACGACTGGCTCGTCTTCACCAGCGCGAACGGCGTGACGGCGTTCTTCGATATTTTCTTCCGCCGTTTCCAGGATATGCGCGATCTCGGCGGGGCGCGCATCGCGGCGGTCGGCCCGGCCACGGCGGCGAAGTTGCGCGAGCTGCACCTGCAGGTGGATGTGACGCCGGAAGAATTCGTCAGCAAAAAAATCGTCGCTGCGTTCAAAAAATATCAGGACATTGACAACGTGAAAATGTGCCTGCTGCGCGCCGAGGTGGCGAACCGCGAACTGCCGGACGCGCTGCAAGAAGAAGGCGCCATCGTGGATGACATCGCGATCTACAAAACCATTCCCGAAACCGAAGACCACACCGGCGCGGCGGCGCGGCTGCTCGCGGAAGGCGCGGACTGGGTGACGTTCACCAGCAGCTCGACGGTGGAGCATTTCCATGCGCGGTTTGATCTGCCTGCGCTGCTGAAAAAATTTCCACAACTAAAACTCGCGTCCATCGGCCCGGAAACCAGCAAGGCGATTGCCGCGCTGGGATTAAAGCCGACGCTCGAAGCGAAAGAGCACACGACGGACGGATTGATCGCGGCGTTGCTCAAGTCGAAGGCATAACCAGATTTGGTGATTCAGTCGGACGCGGTTTTCCTCTAGCTTGGCGCATCACCTGACATGAGCCGCAAGCACTACGTCCAAACTCGCGTTGAGGAAATTATTTTCCCAACGTATCTGCCCGCCGCGCCGGACAAGAATCCGATGTTCCTGGAGAAGCGCGTGTATCAAGGCAGCAGCGGCAAAGTTTATCCCCTGCCCTTCACCGACCGCATCGCGGAAAAGCCCGTTGACCGGAAATGGAAAGCCGTGTGGATTGAAAATGAATTTCTCCGCGCACTCGTGCTGCCGGAACTCGGCGGACGCATCCACGCATTGCAGGACAAGACGAATGGCTACGACCTCATCTACAACCAAAGCGTGATCAAACCCGCACTCGTCGGCCTCGCCGGGCCGTGGGCGAGCGGCGGCATCGAGTTCAACTGGCCGCAACATCATCGGCCTGCGACTTTCATGCCGGTAGATTTTGAGATTGAGAAACACGCCGACGGCTCGCAAACCATCTGGTGCAGCGACCACGACCCGATGACGCGCATGAAAGGAATGCACGGCGTCTGCCTGCATCCAGGTCACGCGTATCTGGAATTAAAAGTCCGCGCCTACAACCGCACGCCGTTCACGCAGACGTTTCTCTGGTGGGCGAATGTCGCCACACGCGTGCATGAAGGCTATCAAAGTTTTTTTCCGCCGGATGTCAGTTACGTCGCCGACCACGCGCGCCGTTCGATGAGCGAGCATCCGCTGGCGAAAGGATTTTATTACGGCGTGAACTACGGCGAGCGCGGGCGCAAAGGAATTCCGAAAAGTGAAATCCCAAATCAATTCATTCCGCCACATTGCACCAACTCAAAATTCAAAACTCAAAATTCAAAACTGCCAAACTATACGCCAAACGATTTGAGCTTTTACGCCAACATCCCCGTTCCCACGTCTTACATGTGCATGGGCAGCAAGGAAGATTTCTTCGGCGGCTACGACCACAAAGCACAGGCGGGCCTCGTCCACATCGCGAACCACCACATCTCGCCCGGCAAGAAGCAGTGGACGTGGGGCAATCACGAGTTCGGCTACGCGTGGGATCGCAACCTCACGGACAAAGATGAACGCGGCGAGTTCGCGCCCTACATCGAAATCATGTCCGGCGTCTATACCGACAACCAACCCGACTTCAGCTTCCTCCAGCCCGGCGAAACGAAATCGTGGAGCCAGTTTTGGTATCCCATCCAGCAGATTGGCCCGGCGCAGCACGCGAACCTGAATGCAGCGATTTCCTTGCGCGTCTTGGACTGCGGTGGCAAGCGCAGCGCGACACCGCTTTCGTTTGGCGTTTCGGTAACAAAGAAACTCACGCGGGCGAAAATCATCCTCACCGCCAAAGGGAAAAAACTTTTCTCAACCACCCGCGACCTCGCGCCCGGAAAACCATTCACCAAAGAAATCAAATTGCCGCAGGGCATTTCAGAAACCAATTTGCGGTTGCTCATGCTGGACAACGCAGGCAACGAAATCATCTCCCACCAACCAAAGCCGCGTGTGCAAAAAGAAGCTCCACCGCCCGCCACCGAACCGCCTGCTCCGGAAAAGATTTCCAGCGCCGACGAACTATTCGTCACCGGCCTGCATCTGAACCAGTATCGCCACGCCACACGCTGTCCGACTTTGTATTGGCGCGAAGCCTTGCGACGTGATCCGCTAGACTCACGCTGTAACAACGCGGTCGGTTCCTGGCATCTTCAGCGCGGCGAATTTGAACTGGCGGAAAAATATTTTCGCAAAGCCATCCAGCGGCTCACGCAACGCAACGCGAATCCCGCCGACGGCGAGGCGTATTATAATCTCGGTCTGTGCCTGCGCCATCTCGGTCGTGACGACGAAGCCTACGACGCACTTTACAAATCCTGCTGGAATCAGACATGGCAGTCCGCCGCCTATCACGCGCTGGCGGTAATTGACTGCTGCCGGAAAAATTGGGCGATGGCGCTGGAACATCTGAACCGCTCGCTGCGCTTCAACACCGACAATTTGCGCGCACGAAACTTGAAGGTCATCGTGCTGCGGAAATTGAGGCGTGATGCCGAGGCAAAAGCGCTGCTCCGCGAAACGCTCGCGCTCGACCCGCTTGACTGGTGGGCGCGGCATCTGCGCGGCGACAAGCTGGCTTGCGATTCGCAAACCGCGCTAGACATCGCCCATGATTTTGCCCGCGCCGGATTTTTCGAGGAAGCCGCCGGCCTGCTCACCCTCATCGCGAAAGAAAGTAGCGGAGTGAAAAAGGACACGATACACCCGCTGCCCGACCAAAGCTGGGGATCGGGACCAATCGTGCAATATACAACTGGCTGGCTTATCGAGAAATTTGGCGAATCAGAAATCGCAGGATATTCCTATGAAGCGGCGGGATGGATGGATGAACACTACTGTTTCCCTTCGCGCCTTGAAGACATTGCTGTTCTCGAATCCGCCATGCGCGCGAACCCTCGCGATGCCAAAGCACCTTACTATCTTGGTAATCTGTTCTACGACAGCCGCCGCCACGACGAAGCCATCCAGCTTTGGGAAAAATCTGCGAAGCTCGATGGAAATTTTTCAATCGTCTGGCGCAACTTGGGCATCGGCTATTTCAACATCCGCCAGAACACGAAGCTGGCGCGCGCAGCTTACGAAAAAGCTTTTCACGCAAACCCCGACGACGCCCGGCTGCTTTACGAACGTGACCAGCTTTGGAAAAGACTCGGTGAAACGCCGACAAAACGGCTGCGCGAATTGGAAAAGCATTCACAGCTTGTCTCGCAACGCGATGACTTGAGCGTGGAACTTTGCGCGTTGCTGAATCAGACCGGGCGGCACATTGAGGCGATGCAATTATTGGCCGAACGCAAGTTTCAGCCGTGGGAAGGTGGCGAAGGCGGGCCGCTCGGCCAGCACATCCGCACGCAACTTGCGTTTGGGCGCGAGGCGTTGGCGCATCACGACTATCCATGCGCGGTCAGCCATTTTGAAACCGCGCTAACCGCGCCGCAAAATCTTGGTGAGGCAAAGCATCTGCTCGCGAACCAGAGCGACATCCACTACTGGCTGGGCTGTGCGCTGGAAGCATCGCGGGAAAAACAAAAGGCAAAACAACACTGGCGCGCGGCGGCAAATTTTAGGGGCGACTTCCAGGAGATGAGCGTGCGCGCTTTCAGCGAGATGACTTATTACTCCGCACTGGCTTTGGAAAAACTCGGCCAGCCCGCAAAGGCAAAAAAACTTTTGCGCGACTTGCTGACTTACGCAAAGCAACTCCAGAAATCCGAGGCCAAGATTGATTACTTCGCCACCTCGTTGCCGACGATGCTCATTTTTGATGACGACCTCCAGTTTCGGCAGGAGACGACGGCGTTGTTTTTGCAGGCGCAGGCGCGGCTCGGTCTCGGCCAGAAAATCCCGGCAAAAAAACTTTTACAGAAAGTTTTGCTCCGCGATCCGAACCACGCGCTTGCCGCCGAATTGAACCACCAGTTAAAATAAATCCACACACGCACATGATCACCACCAACCCGAGCGCAGCCTCGAATCTCAAGGCCGAACTCAACCTCGGCTACATCTGGCTTATCTCCGTCGTCGCCGCACTGGGCGGACTGCTGTTCGGCTGGGACTGGGTGGTCATCGGCGGCGCGAAGCCGTTTTTTGAACGCTACTTCCACATCGCCGACAATGCGCAGCTCTCCGGCTGGGCCAACAGTTGCGCGCTCATCGGCTGTCTCATCGGCGCACTGGTCGCCGGTGCCTTGAGTGACAAGTTCGGGCGCAAAAAACTGTTGCTGCTCTCGGCATTTCTCTTTGCGGTCACTTCCATCGGCAATGCACTTGCGCCGACATTTTTCATTTTTATCGCGTGGCGGATTCTCGGCGGCGTGGCCATCGGCCTCGCGTCCAATCTTTCGCCGATGTATATCGCCGAGATCGCCCCGGCCCAGATGCGTGGACGGCTCGTCTCCATCAACCAGCTCACCATCGTTATCGGCGTGCTGGCGGCACAATTGATCAACTGGTATCTCGTGCGCAACCTGCCGGCGGGCGCGACGGACGAGTTCATCCAGAATTCCTGGTATGGCCAGAACGGCTGGCGCTGGATGTTTGCGCTGACCGCTGCGCCTTCAATTTTATTTTTTCTCGGCATGTTTCTCGTGCCCGAAAGCCCGCGCTGGCTGGCGAAAAAGGGGAAACCTGAAAACGCCAAGGCCATCCTGAAAAAAATCGGCGGCGAAAATTATGCCGTCGTGGCGATGAAGGAAATCACCGCGACGCTCGTCAACGAAATCGAGAAGGTGAATTTCCGCGAACTCCTTGAGCCGCGGCTGTTGAAAGTTTTGGTGCTCGGCGTGGGGCTGGCAGTGTTCCAGCAATGGTGCGGCATCAACGTCATCTTTAATTACGCCGAGGAGATTTTCAAAGCCGCCGGCTACGACATTTCCAGCGTGCTGAAAAACATCGCGTGGACCGGCTCGGTGAACATGGCGTTCACTTTTGTCGCGCTGGGAACGGTGGATCGCTTTGGTCGCCGGCCATTGATGTTGTTCGGCGCGGCAGGATTGGCAGTCATCTACACGGTGCTCGCGCTCAGTTATCACAGCGGTGTCAAAGGTCTGCCGATGCTGCTGCTGGTGCTCGCGGCCATCGCTTGTTATTCGATGTCCCTCGCGCCGGTGACGTGGGTGATCATTTCGGAAATTTTTCCAAACCGCATCCGGGGCGCGGCGATGTCCATCGCAGTCTCCGCGCTGTGGCTCGCTTGTTTTTTGCTGACGTTCACCTTCCCGATGCTCAACGCCAAGCTTGGCGCGGCGGGAACCTTTTTCCTCTACGCGGCGATTTGTGTCGCGGGGTTTATCTTCATCAAATCAAAGTTGCCGGAGACCAAAAACAAATCCCTCGAACAGATCGAACGCGAACTCGTGGACTGAATCCAAAATGAAAACAAAACTTTTCCTGTTGCTGGCGGTTATATTTTGCCTCGCTGCAAAAACAGTTTTCGCCACTGAAATCATACCGCTGGCCGGCGAATGGCGTTTCGCGCTCGACCGCGCGGACGCGGGCGTGAATGAGAAATGGTTCACCAAGGATCTGTCGGACAAAATCCAGTTGCCCGGCATTCTCCAGGCGCAAGGTTACGGCGACGACATCAGCACGAACACGCCATGGGTGCTCACGCTTGGCGATGCGTGGTGGAAAATCCAGCCGGCAGAACTGCGCGAACATTTTTCCAAACCAGGCCATGTGGAAGTGCCGTTTCTTTCGCAGCCACCGAAGCATTATCTCGGTGCCGCGTGGTATCAGCGCGACATTGAAATTCCCGCCGACTGGAAAGACCGACACTTCACACTTTTTCTGGAGCGCGCGCACTGGCAAAGCACAGTCTGGATTGATGACAAGGAATTTCCCGCCAACGACAGCCTCAGCGCGCCGCACATCACCGACCTCGGCGTGCTGACGCCGGGCAAACACCGCTTGAGCATCCGCGTGGACAACCGCCTGCAACTTCCGGCAGCCGGCCACCTGGTAGATTCGCACAGCATCTCCGACGGGCTTGGCGCAGCGTGGAACGGCATCGTGGGGAAAATTGAGTTGCGCGCAACTTCACAGGTGTGGATTGAAGGCGTGCAGGTTTTTCCAAATGTCGGAAAAAAATCTGCCCGGGTGAAAATCAAAATTAGCAACGCAACAGGAAAAACCGGGAGCGGAAAAATTGAAGTCACCGCCGCCTCGGAACGCCGGCCTCCGGCACGGCTCGTGGGTGGGCAGATTTTTCAACAGGCCGTGCCGGAGGCCGGCGTTCCGATGAAAGCCACCGTCTCTTGGAACACCAACGGTGGCTCGGCTGAAGTGGAGATTCCGCTGGGGACAAATGTGACGGCCTGGGACGAATTCAATCCTGCGCTCACCGAATTGACAGTCGCGCTTGATGCCGATCACGCAGCACGCAGCACGCAGCACGTTTCTTTCGGCCTTCGCGAAATCACCACGCGCGACAAGGACATTTTAATCAACGGCCAGCCGGTAAATCTGCGGCTCACGCATGACGGCGGTGAATTCCCGCTCACGGGT
>JAYVCM010000449.1:0-10970 GCA_043749955.1 Limisphaerales bacterium
CGTCGTCCAGGTCTTCAGAGTTTTCGCGTCCAGCGCGCGGGCGGAAGGAAAATCGAATCTGAACACAAAACGTTGCGGGCCGGGACACCCACGGTTTCGTCCCGGCCCGCCTCTGCCGCACACGCGGCAAATCCTTTTCACGGATTGATGGTGAACGTATTGATCCAGGGCGGCGGCATGACGCCGTTGCCAAAAGTGATGACGATGTTTTGCGAGCCGATCGGCGCATTGGTCGGGATCGCAAAGGTGGCGACGACAATGTTGGTGGCCGGATGCGAGATGCCGGTGCCGGTGATGGTGCCCGCGAGGGTGACGGTGGGCAACGGCGCATTCAATTGCGGGCTGGGCGGCGGAACAGCCAGCGTGTTGGTGACGGTGACGGTCGTGCCGCGCGTGGCATTGCCGCCGGGCGAAAAGCTGTAAACGCTGGGTGTGTAGCCGCCGGTGCCGGGCGAATCATACGTGGCCAGCGCGGTGCGCGCGACGCGGTAGAAACGGTAGTTGTCCGTGGGATTGTTCGTGTAGCTCGCGGCATTCAACACGGCGGGAACCGTCGTTGAATTCGTTGTCCACGCGGTGAAGTTCGTCGTGGACTGCACCAGGTAAGTGCCGCCCTCGGTCGCGCTCCAGCTCAACGTGACCGCGCCATTTTTCACCGCAGGCGCATTGAGCGATGGCGTGGCGTTCGGCCCGCCGATAAAATTTGTCACGACGTTTTCCGCGATGGTCGCCGCCGCGCCGACCGGGTTGCCGTAAAAGGCGCGTCCGATGTTGTAAGGAAACACCGGCGTGCCGTTCGTGGTGATGCTCACGAAGTAGGCGTAGGTGCCGCCGGGAAATTCCGGCGTGACGCACCAGCGGCCGTTGTATTCGTCGAGGTCGAAGGTGTTCGTGCCCATGACGTATTTGTTCGTCGTGGCGGAATTGGTGAGGTCACCGAGATAGGATTTGTCCTCCATGTAACGGCCAACCGGATAGGTGCCGGTGTCGGTCGGCCCGGCAGAGTTGGTGCTGTAAAGCCGTTGCGCCCACGCGGGCAGATTGGTGCGGATGGTGTTCGTCAGATTGTCCGTGCCGAACTGGCCGTTGCGCAAAACGTAGCCGGAAATCATCCGGCGCACGCCGCCCGAGGCGTCGTTGGAAATGGAATAACCATACGGGCCGTAAATCGGATAACCGTCGCGCACCCAGCCGAGCAGCGGTGAATGTTTGGTCACCGTGTTGGTGGCTTCGGAATAGGTTTTCGTCGTGGCGTTGTAATTCACATGGTCGCCGATGAGGTAGCGGAGCGCGATGGGATTGGCGTGATAATGATAATTGCCGGTGCCTTCCTGATGCGCGTAGGCGGGGTCGAACGTGGCGCTCTCGTTCACATACGCGTCGCGGTTCCAGTAGCCGTTGCCGCTGCCGCTTTCGCCCGCACCCGTCCAGACAAAACCGTCGCGCGAATCAAACATCGCCACGCCGTCCACGAAATAACCAATCGCGCCGAGCGCGGTCTGCGTCTTCGTCGTGGGAATGGTGATCATGTTGGTGCGCGGGATGCGGTAGAGGACTTTTTGGTTCGCGGGCAGATTGGGAAAGCCCGCCGACCAGTTGCCCATCGTGTGGCTGGCGAGTCCCGTCGTGCGGAAATAAACCCAGTTGCTCGAGGAATAAACTTCCTGCACCCCGCAATACGCCGGCGAGGACTGCGTCTGCGAACCGTTGCCCCAGGTCGTCACCGCGTTGCTGGACGCGAACGCCGCGGCGTTGGTGAAGACGCGCGCGTATTTGCCGGAGTAGGTGGTGAACCAGGAGTTCGTGCGCGGGTCGTCGGCGCGGGCGACCGCGAGCAGCGCGAGAAAAATTCCGGTGAACGTGGCGGTGAAGTTCATTTTCTGGTGGGTGTGAATTTGAATTTTCATGTGGGCACTTTAGCGGAGGCAACCTTAAGCGAACGTGAAGCCGCGCATGTTTTGCGCGAGACTGTGCGAATAATTGCACGTCTGATTTGCGGGCTGACCATCACGCCGGGAGCGCCGGCTTCCAGCCGGCGAGATTACGTCTGACCACATGAACACGCCGGCTGGAAGCCGGCGCTCCCGGTAAGGCGGCAAGTTCCCTTTTCATTGCGCCATGACGCGGTAGAAATTCTGCGACGCGGAAGCGTTCGTGTCCGTCAGCGTCACGCTGGCCGCGCCGTTCGTGATGGCGACCGCGTTCGTCAGCGGCGACCACGCGAGCGCATCGAGCGAACCCGCGCGCCAGAGGCCGTAGCTGTTGGTGAGATTGCGCTGCACGGTGACGAGGAATTGTGCGTTGGTTTTGGCGACGCCGGTGATGACCGGCGGCGTGAGCGCGATCTGATAATCGCCCAGCTTCATTGTGAGCGAATAATAATTTCCCAGTTGCGCCGCGTTCATCGCCGTGGTCAGCAGGTTCGTCTTCTCGTAGGGATCGCCCAGCAGGTCGTAGAACTCGTTATGCCCGTCGGTGAAGTTGATCAACTTGAACTGCGAGTTGCGCAAGGTGCGCCCCGCGGCGCTGGCGGGAACGACATTGGCGCCAAATAATTCCGAGTAGGCGTAGCGCGCCAGAACATTTGTGCCGGTCAGCGCGGCCAGCAAACTTTGTCCGTCTACTGGCACATTCGTCGGCACGGCGGCCGATACGGAAGTTCCGGCCATTTCCAGAATGGTCGCGAACAAATCCACCACCCCCGACAGCGTGGCGTTGGTGCGATTGGGATTCACCACCGCCGGCCCGCTGATGATGAGGGGGACGTGCGTGCCGCCCTCGTAAAGCGTGTCTTTGCCGCGCGTGCTGGGAAACGGCGGCTGGAGGACGTCCCGGAGGGTGCCGTTGTCGCCGAGGAAAATGATGTGCGTGTTCGTGCGGTTCACCACGGACAGCAGCCGGCCGATTTCCGTGTCCATCGCCTCGACCATCGCCTCGAAATAGGGGCGCGGGTTGCTGTTGATGTCGGCGGTCGTGCCGCTTAACGACGTGTAGTGCGGCGCCAGGTTGGTGGGCGGTTTATGAAACGGCGTGTGCGGCGCATTGAAGGCGGCCCAGACGAACCAGGCGTTCGTGCCGCGCGCGGCGATCCAATTGGTCGCGTCGTTCACGAGGTCGGTGGTGGCGTAGTTGGTGGACGTGAACGAAGCGCCGTTGGTGGTTTTGGTCCAGGTGTAATAGTTCGTCACCTGGCCCTCCAGCGAGCCAAGGTAATTTGTCCAGCGGCCGACGGTGCGCGGCGCGTTCACCTGCGCCGCCGGGGCCAGATGCCATTTGCCGAATTGCGAGAGCGCGTAGCCGGTCGCGGCGTTGGTGAAGGCCATCGGCAGCGTGAACGCGTTCGTCGTGAGCGTCACGCCCGCGCCGACCACGTCGCCCACGCCGGTGCGAAAGCCGTATTGCCCGGTGAGAATGCACGCGCGCGAAGGCGAACAGAGCGGGTTGGCGTAAAACCGGCTGAACACCACGCCGTTGGTCGCCAGCGAGGCGATGTTTGGCGTGGGCGGCAGCGATGCGCCGTTGTTCGTGGAATTGTAAAGTGAAGAACTGTCCACGCCGTAATCGTCCGCGATGAGGAGCAGGATGTTTTTTGGCGCGGCGGAAGCGGAGAGACAAAAGCACCAAACTCCAAGCAACAACAGCCAGAGAAACTTCAGACCCCAGGCTTCAAAACGGCGGCGCGCGTTGTTGCGAGGTGGCGTCAGGCATCCTTGCCTGACGTAGCGGACGGCATCCTGCCGCCCGGAAAAAACCTCCGCCCGTCCGCAACTCGTGAGAATTTCGACGCGCTTGGATTCAGGGCGTCCGTTCCGCCGGGCTGGAAGCCACGGCTCTACGGCAGGCAAGATGCCCGCCGCTACCGCCAACTCTCGGCGCAGTGTTGCTTTAGGCTTGGGGCTGCTTTGGAAGTTGGAGGTTGGTGCTGGAGGGTTCACGTTGTGATCTTGCCACACTAGACGCATGAGTTCGGGCGGATGTTTCATGCTGATTTCACAGTCCGGTCCGCGGCTGGAGCCGCACGCCGAACTGGTTGGCCGGTTCCCAATGATGTTTGCCGCGCACCGTTTCGCCATTCGCCACGGGCGTGAGCGTATAACCGCCGGCGAGCGAGCGCAAAAAAATGCCGCCCAGGTTGAGCGTGGTGTCGCCAAAGGGACATTGATGCTGGTCGAGGCCGAACGGGGAATACTGGTCGCGATCCGGGGCGTGGGCCAGGAAACGTCCGGGGTTGAATTGGAACGGGTCGGGAAATGATCCGGGTGATTTGTGCGCTTCCCAGAGGCAAATCCGGATGATGCAGTGCTTGGGGAGGAGATAGCCTTCAAACTGGATGTCGCGTTTTACGATGCGCGTGAGGCGCTCGCTCTGGACCAGCCGCAAGGTTTCCGACACGAAGGCTTCCGTGAAAGATTTTTCCAAAGGGAGATCCGCATTATTTTCGTGGGCGATGCGCTCCAGCATCGCCGGATTTTCAGCCGCAAACTTGGTCAGCCAGCGGAAAAGCGAGTAGCAATCGTAGCGTCCCATCTCGACCATGTAGATCAGGTTGCCGAGCATGGTTTCATCCAGCATCCCCGCGTTGACGATCCGGCCCAAAATGCTGTGCCGCCAGTTGGCCGGACGTTGTTCGGGTGCGCCGGCGAACTGGGCGAGCAGATAATCCCGGATCTCAATCAACGCCTCTTTTTGCGGCGCGCCCGGATTCCAGACCAGTCCATTCGGCCCCAGCTTTTGGTAGCCTTGCATGATCCGGTCAAACGGCGCGGTGCCGGGCGGAGTGCCAAAAAAAGTCTGCACCAGCATCCCGCTGGCGATCCGGTTCACGGCGGCGACGTAGGCGCTGGCGGCATCGCCCCGGCCGTTCGCACCGCCGGCATATTCCGCCAGGCTGCGCCCGGCGATGGTCCGCAGGTGGAGCCGGTGGCTGTTGAAATCATCCGGTTGGATCGCCGAGACCAGCGCCTGGCGATATTTGCGATGCACTTCGCCCTCCATCTGCCGGAGAAAACCTTCCGGGAATAATGTCTCCAGTTTCATGGTCATCCCGCCCAGATTGTCGGCCTCCTCCCGCAACAACCGCCGTCCCAGCGGCAGGCCGACGATGCAGACGCAGAATTCCCCCCAGATGGTTGCCCGGAACACCGGCCCGAAACGCGCGGCCTGATCCAGGAGAAAATTGCGGTCAGTGGGTTCCGTCTGGTCAATCTTCAAGCGGCCGCCCGGAGGAAGTTTCTGCCCGGACCACCCCGCTTTGGCAAAGGCGTAGATCACCGAACGGCGCGGCAGCCGGTGGCGCAGATAATTTTTTATGCGATGGAACATTCGCGTCTCACTCCTGAAGGATAGGGGTGGAGTGATGGATGTGAAATATATTTTGGCGCAACGTGGTCTGAAATCTGATTTCGACAGCCATCACCACGGCATCCTGCTTCCGGTCAGCCTTCCGCCGTGACGCCCAGCACGATGTCGAACTGCGCCGCCAGTTCGCCGAGGCGCGAAGTTTTGACCGGCGTGAAATCCGCCGACACCGACTCGCGCGCCTTCGCGTCGCCGATTCCCTGAAACACGCCGTCGCGCGCGTTGCCGGGATGACCTTTGATGAACAACTGCGTCGTCCAATCGCGCTGGCCTTTGGTTTTGATTTTGAAATGAATGTGCGGCGCCTGGCGTCCCGGGTAGCGCACCGGCTTGAGCGTGCGGAAATAATACTCGCCCGTCGAACTCGTCAGGAACCGTCCGAACCCCTGGAAGTTCGCGTCGAACTTCGACTGGTTGCCGCGGTCCGCGAGATAGACGCCGTCGTGGTCCACGCACCAGATTTCAATCGTCGCGTTGCGGACCGGCCCGCCGCTCGCGTCGAGCAACCGTCCGCTCAAGTGCGTGATCTCGCCGATGGCGGGCGTGATGGCGTCGTTGACGAGGAGGAGGTCGTTGTCCGTGTCGAGCGGAAGTTTCGGCGGATAGAACGGGCCTTCCTCGACCCACGCGGTCTTGGTGACGGTCTTGCGGGTGAGCTCCTCGGCGAACGCGCCGGGCACGGTGAACAGCGCCGCGCCGAGGCCGACGCGCTGGATGAAACGGCGGCGCGAGGCGGAAACGGGAGCCGGCTGGATGATCAGGTTTGGTTTCATAATTTTCTTTTGCGATTCTGCCGGTGTGAAGCTTAAGGGAACATGAAGCCGGGAAAAATTCCAAGCCCCAAGCACGAAGCTTCCGAGCAACGGGTGCAGCTTGACACTGCCCGCGACGAACGCGGGTGCTGGGTTTGGAGTTCCGCATTTATGCGGCCCGGGTGGGTGAACGCGCCGAACCGCCTAAAGGCGGAACTCCAAACGGGGGCAGTGTCCAGATGCGCCAGGTTGGAATTTCCCCGGCGCTTGGAGGTTGGAATTTGGAGCTTCTTAATGCTTTCTTAAGGTGGTTCGTGCTAAAACTCCACCAGCCCGAATGAGAATCCTGATTGTCGAAGACGAACCTGATCTGCTCGCGAGCCTCGCCCAGGCGTTGCGCGAGGAGGGCTACGCCGTGGACACCGCCGACAATGGCGACGACGGTCTCTTCAACGCCGAGGGCACGGACTACGACGCCATCGTGCTCGACGTGATGCTGCCGGGCATGAACGGCTGGGAAATCCTCAAGCGCCTCCGCAAAACCAAAAAGACTCCCGTGCTGATGCTCACCGCGCGCGACCAGACGCGCGACCGCGTGAAAGGCCTCGATACCGGCGCGGATGATTACGTTGTGAAACCGTTTGATCTCGCCGAAGTTTTCGCCCGCCTCCGCGCCATCATCCGCCGCAGCTCGAACCAGACGACGAACGTCATTGAGATCGGCGACGTGAAAATTGACACCGCCGCGCGGAATGTTTTTCTCAAGGACAAACCCGTGGAGATCACCGCGCGCGAATACGCGCTGGTGGAATTTCTTGCGCTGCATCGCGGCGAAGTCGTGACGCGCACGCAGCTTTACGAACATCTCTTTGACGAGAACGACAGCACGATGTCCAATCTGCTGGATGTTCATGTCTCCAACGTCCGCAAAAAACTCGGCGCGGAATTCATCGCCACGCGCCGCGGACATGGCTACTGCATTGAGTAAAAAATGAAAACATTCAACGCTCAACATTCAACATCGAACACCCAAGTGCGGCGCGGACAGCGATGCCGGGTTGGTGCGGGAATTGAATGTTGGGCGTTGAATGTTGAATGTTGAATGTTTCCTCGATGAAAACTTTCAAATCCATCAAATGGCGGTTGCAACTCTGGTATGGCCTCATCCTCGTGGTCGTGCTGGCGGGCTTTGGTTTCACGGCGTATCAGCTTGAGCGCAACCGGCAGTTCCGGCGGATTGACGACGAGTTGCACAAACGCATCGGCGTGATTGGTAATGCGCTGCACGGGCCACCGCCGCGCGGGCCGCAAGGCGGCGGGCAGCCCTTCAATCGTCCACCACGCGGCCAGTTTCCTGATGACGGACCGCCGGAACAAAACCAGCGTCCGCCAATGCCCAGAGAATTTCACCTGCCGGAACAGGATGCACACTTCTTCGACGCCAGCGACCCGAATCAATTTTACTACTCAATTACCCGGCGCGATGGCAGCGAACTGACCCACTCGACCAACCAGCCAGCCCTGGCAGCGCATTTAGTCGAGGGTGAAGCCAGCAGGCCGAACCAGCCGACTGCCCCCGCCATTGAAGTCAATGAGCCAACGATGGCGGTCAATACTCTTTCGCCCAGACTTCCCCAACCTTCCGGCCAAATGAAACCGCTGCCGGCCCTGAACTTTGGGGATTATCGCGAAGTCTCCGAGATGCTGCCTTCCGGTGAAATCATCCGCATCGGCTGCACCATCGCGCCGGAGCTGAAAGAACTGCGGCGTGCGAAGCTGAACTTGATCGGCGTGGGCGGCTTGATTTTACTCGTCGGTCTGGCGGGCGGCTGGTGGCTGGTGTCGCGTTCGCTGCGGCCGATTTTTGAAATCAGCGCGACGGCGGTGAAAATTTCCGCCGGCGATCTGTCGCAGCGCATCAACGTCGCCGAGGCGGAAAGCGAACTCGGTCAGCTTGCGGCGGTTTTGAATTCCACGTTCGCGCGTCTGGAAACGGCGTTCGCCCAGCAGAAACAATTTGCGTCCGACGCGGCGCATGAATTGCGCACGCCGGTTTCCGTCATCCTCACGCAGACGCAGACCGCGCTGAACCGCGAGCGCGATGCCGCCAGCTACAAGCAGACGGTCGAGGCCTGCCAGCGCGCGGCGCAGCGGATGCGGAAATTGATCGAGTCGCTGCTCGCGCTCGCACGGTTCGACGCCGGGCAGGAAGTTTTGAAACGACTGCGCTTTGATTTTTCAAAAACGGTTTCCGACTGCGCCGAACTGGTGCAGCCGCTGGCGGACGAACGCGGCGTGAAAATTTCTGTTGAAGCTGCACCACTGGAAATCACCGGCGATTCCGAGCGGCTGGCGCAAGTCGTCACGAATCTGCTTACCAACGCGATTCAATACAACCAGACCGAAGGCGAAGTGCGCGCGAAGCTGGAATCGCAAAGCGGCCTTGCGGTGCTGACGGTGACGGACACAGGGCAGGGGATCGCCGCCGAAGATCTGCCGCGTGTGTTCGGCAGATTTTTCCGCGGCGACCAGTCGCGCACCGGCGCGGGCAACACCGGTCTCGGCCTCGCGATTTCCAAGGCCATCATCGAGGCGCACGGCGGGACGATTGAAGTGGCGAGCGAAGAAAATGCCGGGACAACTTTCACGGTGCGCTTGCCAATTTCTGCGTAGCGGCTTTCGGCAGAAAGCCGCTGATTTGAAAGGCGGCGGTCTGCCGACACGCCGCTACAAATCACCGTAGAAACATTTCCGCCGCCGAATCCGCAAAACGCAGTCCCTGATGCGTGAGGTGAAACCGTTCGGCGTCGCGTGAAGCCCAGCCGCGTTCGGTCAGTTGATCCATTTCCGACGACCATTCATTTCGCAGATCAAAATCAGTCGCGCGCTTAAATTCCGCGAACGGCCAGCCGGCGTTCATCCGCAGGCCAAACGCGGCGATTTCCCCCGCGCGGCGCAGCGGCGGCAGTTCCTCGCTGGATTCAATCGCGCGTTTTCCCTTCTCCAACTGGTCGCAATAAAGCTGGGTGTTGGACCAGTTCTTCGTCCGCACGCCGCGCACGTAGCCCGTTGCGCTGGGGCCGAGGCCGTAGAACGAGCCGCCGCGCCAGTAGTTCACGTTGTGTTTGCAGGCGTGGCTGGGAATGTTGAGAGTTAGGCGTTGAGAGTTGAGAGTTTTATTGCGCGCAAAGTTGGCGATTTCGTATTGGTGAAAACCGCCGTTGGTCGCGCGGGAAATCAATTCTTCATACATCTCGCAGGCGAGGTCTTCATCCACCGAAAATTCGCCGGCCTTGAGCTGTTCATAGAGCGGGGTGTCGTCTTCGTAGATGACTTCGTAGCTGGAAAGATGTTCGCTCTGCATCGCCATCGCCTCGTTCAAGGTTGCGCGCCAGATTTCCATCGTCTGGCTGGGAATGGCGAACATCAGGTCAAGATTGATGTTTTCAAAACCGGCGGCGCGCAAGGTGTCGAAGGATTTGAAAACCATTTCGCGCGAGTGGATGCGGCCCAGGCGGTCCAGCAGTTTTTCATCGAGCGATTGCACGCCCATGGAGATGCGGTTGATGCCGAAGTCGCGGAACAATTTCGCCTTGTCCGCCGAGACGGTGGCGGGATTACATTCCACGGTGAACTCCTCCGCGCCGAGCAGGTTGAATTTCTGCATCGTGCGCAGAATGGTTTCCCACTGGCGCAAGTTGAGGAGCGACGGCGTGCCGCCGCCGAAGAAAATGGTTCGGGGTTGGAGGTCGTCCGCGACGATTTCCATTTCACGGACGAGCGCGGCGGTGTAGC
Source organism: Limisphaerales bacterium (assembly GCA_043749955.1). GTDB lineage: Bacteria > Verrucomicrobiota > Verrucomicrobiia > Limisphaerales > UBA11358 > UBA11358. Next base: position 9,906 of record JAYVCM010000449.1, read on the forward strand.
GGTTGATGAGTTCGCCGCTGGAGGCCTCGGAATAAAAGGCGCAATACGCGCATTTCTGCGCGCAGAAGGGCACGTGAACATAGAGGCCCGCGATGCGCGGCGCAGTTGAATCCAGCATGAATAAAAACTAGCAGCCTGTCCGCCGTTGACGAACAAAAACTTCCGCGCTGGCGGAACCAAACTTTGCCGGCCCCGGCGTTACGCCGGACTCACCCGGTGGACGTTCTGCGCCTTCAGTCCTTTGTCGCTGGGAATCGTCTCGAAGGCGACGGCGTCGCCTTCATTCAGCGTTTTGAACCCATCGCCCGTGATGGCGGTGTGATGCACAAACACATCCTGCCCGGTGTCCTGGGCGATGAAGCCGAACCCTTTTTTGTTGTCGAACCATTTTACTTTGCCGCTGGCCATAACTGCTCCCTCCGATGCGAGGCCGGCCGAAAAATGAAAACGGACACGGCTGGTTCAGCCGGGTCCGTGAAACATCATTTTTCCCCAATGCTCATGCCTCTGTTGTGTAGGGCGACTATGGGACAAATTCTCCGGCAGTCAAGAGAAAGTTTTTCACTCCACATGGAGCGCGCGGTCCACCAGTTGCGGCAGGTGGCTGGCGAGCGCCGTTTCGCCGACGGTGAAATTGGCGCCGGCCTTGGCGCCGGCGGCCAGCAGTTCCGGCCGGTCGTCCGGCGCGAAGGCGATGACCGGCAGATGGACGGAGGCGGGATCGGCCTTGATTTTTTCGATGGCTCCGCAGATGTCGGCACGGGCGTCCAGGTCGGCCAGCAGCAGCAGCGGCGTCTCGCGCTTGGTGATGGCGGCGAGCAGGGCGGCGTTGTTCACGGCCAGCACGCGATAATTCAAGTCCTGCAGCCGGTTCACCAACTGGCTGCCGGGCATCAGGCGTTCGTAAAAGACAATCGCAAGCGGTTGCGTCATGCCTGAAGGTTGGCTCGGGCCGGTGAAAATTGCAAAACTGTTTTCCGCCGCGTCTGGGGATTATGCCTTTGACAAACCAAGCGGGTTGCGCGGACTTTTTTGCCGGGAGCGCTGGCGTCCCGCCGGCGAGTT
>JAYVCM010000450.1:0-14034 GCA_043749955.1 Limisphaerales bacterium
CGCGCACGGCGGGCTGTGCGGCTTCACAAATCCGCACGCGATGAAGAATGGCTGGTCCTTGAATTTTTGCAGGTTCGCAATCGTGCGGTCGGCGGTGCGGTAATCGCCGTGGCCTTCGCCATTGCCGTCGAGCACCACGATGCGGTCGGAATACGCGGTCTGCGTCATGTCCTGCGGCAGCGGTTCCGGCACGTCGGCGGGCTTGTCCGGCGTGGCGGCCTTGGCGATCAGCTTCGTGTGTCCGCCGCCGGCCTCGCGCGGGTCAGCCGCTTCATCGGCGTGCATCCACGCCTTCGGATCATCGAGGCCGTTGCCGTGAAAAATTTTTCCGGCACGGACGGAAACGTAGCCGTTCTCCTTGAACAACTGCGGCAGCGAAGTCCAATCGGGATGCGCCGTGCGAAAATCCGTGCGGTTGCCGAGCACGCCGGTCACGGTTGGTTTGCGCCCGGTGAGCAGCGACGAGCGCGACGGATTGCAGAGCGGAAACTGGCAGTAATTTCGATCGAAGCGCACGCCGGATTTTGCAAGCGCGTCAAGGTTCGGCGTCTGCGCGTGAAAGCGGCTGTTGTAGCAGCCCAGTTCCACGCGCAAATCATCCACCATGAGGAACAGCACGTTCGGCTTGCGTGCGGGCTGGGAAATTTCCGCGTGCAACACGCCCGGCAGCGACGCGGCGGCGGCCGCACCCGCGACGGTTCCCAAAAATTCACGGCGTGTGAACTGGCCGGGCGGCGGGGATTTCATGCCGGCAATTTAGCAACGCCGCCCGCAACCGCAAGCGCGGGGAAAAAGCGGCGGTGAACCGCCGCAGTCCAGACGCTTCGCGCAACTTGAACGCATCCGAACGCGCGAAGCGTCTGGACTGCGGCTGCTTCAGCACCGCTTTCCGCGCGCGAAAGGACGGGACGTAGATTTTTTGAATCTTTGTTTCCCGGTTCCTTTGCTGTTAATTTTCCCCGCATGGAATTTGCAGAAAATTTGAATTTAATCCGTCAACGCATCGCGGCGGCGTGCGCACGCGCGGGACGCGAGGAAAGTTCCGTCACCTTGCTCGCGGTTTCCAAATCGCATCCGCCGGAGACAATCCACGCCGCCGTGAACGCGGGACAACTGCATTTCGGCGAAAATAAAATCCAGGAGGCGAAGGCGAAAATCCCGCTGTGTCCGGGCAAGGCGCGCTGGCAGTTCATCGGCCATCTGCAATCGAACAAGGTGCGTGACGCGGTGGAACTGTTTGAGCTGATCCAGGGCGTGGACAGCCTGGACATCGCCCGGGAAATTTCCAAACGCGCGGAGCAGGCGGCGAAGACGATGCCCATTTTGCTGGAGGTAAATGTGGCGGGCGAAGCGAGCAAGTTCGGCTACCAACCGGAGCGGCTGCTGGCGGAGTTGAACGAACTGAACGCGCTGCCAAGAATTGAGATTCACGGACTGATGGCCATCCCGCCGTTCACACCGGTTGCGGAAAAGTCGCGCCCGTATTTTCAGCGGCTGCGCGAGTTGAAGGAACGGGCCGAGACGGTGCTCGGCGCTCCCCTGCCCCATTTGAGCATGGGCATGAGCGGCGATTTTGAACCGGCCATCGAGGAGGGCGCGACGATTGTGCGGATCGGCACGGCGCTGTTCGGCGAACGCTTGAGCAGCTTCAAACGCGCGGCGGAATAAATCCAGACGCCGGAAATTTTTTTTGGCGGCGGACGTCTTCATCGGTTTGATCGGTTGCTGTCGTCCGTGCGAAAAGCGGCGCTAAAGCGTCCGCAGTCCAGACGCTCCGCGAGGTTGGTTGACGCCCGGCGAACGCGAAGCGTCTGGACTGCGGACGCTTCAGCGCCGCTTTGATATGCGCACTGTCACGATTCCAATCTTCATCACGACCGAGGTTCATCCTCCCATTCACGAACGAAAAAGTTCATTTCAAATCCAACACCGCTAAATTTCATCGCAATTCCGCCGATATGATTTAACTTGAAACCATGACCGTGGACACATTCAAACGCGAGATTGGCGAGGCGATGAAAAATTTCGACCGCTTCGTCATCTGCCTGGAAAAGACGCCCGACGAGTTCGAGGCGTCGCTGACCTCGCTGCTCCAGAAAGCCATCAAGGCCTACGAAAGCCGCACGGCCGGGATGCGCCACGGCATCGCGCTCGACAAGGAAGTCACCGTCATCTTGAGCCAGAGCGACGACGCGCGGCCGTTGTGCGGGATTTATTTCAACCTCCACTCGCCCTACAAAAAAGAAACCCTGCCGAAGACCGTGCAGCCGTTCGTGGAAAAAGCACCGAAGGGCGGCGGATAGAATTCACTGGTCGCGGACGGTGTCGCCCACTTTCGCCTCGCCATTCACCAGGTCGGCCACGATGTTGCTCTCCTGCTTCGGCCCGGTGACCTTGACCTCGGCGACTTTCAAGCCCGCACGGTAAAGGAACAACGTCTGTTGCAGCTTCGGCATCTGCTCCGGCGGAAAACCCAAAACCACAAACCGTCCGACATTGTTGACCGAAACCACCTTCGCCGCGAATGACAGGTCCGGCGTGACGATGGCGTTCGGCACCGTGATGGCGGAACTGGCGTCCGCATGATGCCGTTTAAAAATGCAGCCGGACACACCGAGCGCGACGATCAAAATGGCGAACAAGGAGATATTTTTCATTTGATAAAGCCCATCATCTGGCTTTCCGGCGGAAAATCAATTCCATTCTCACGACATTCCATTCTCACAGCGGACGCGCTGCCGGGCGCACCTTGACACTGCCCCCGAGGCCGCCCGGTGTTTCGTTTGGAGTTCCGCCTTTAGGCGGCCCCGGTTGGGTGCGGAGGCCGAACCGCCTAAAGGCGGAACTCCAACTTCGCATCGCCGGGCGCGCTGGAAAACTTCCCATCACTCGACCTGCGGACGCGCTGCGGCTGGTCTCCGCGACACCGCCGCGCTCCGAAGAATGTAAATCAGGGCGCTGCCGTTCAGCGTCCGAACCGCCGGGTGAAAAGCTCGCCGCCGTGCGGCCAGAAGACCGGTGCCACGCCCGTCAGCGCGCCGCCGGCCATCACGCCGGACGCCACGGATTGCCAGCTGCCGGACAAAAAAATGAACAACGAAGAAACAAAGGAAGCATGGATTTTTATCTCCGGCCTTGGTTGCTTGGTTGTTCAATACGGCGTTCCAAAACGGTGCTGTTGCCGCCGCAGTCCAGACGCTTTGCGACCATCAGCCGGTTACGCCGACAACGGAGCCGGTGCCATGCTTACGCCGCCGGCTGAAGTATTTTCCGGGCCGACTCGCGGACGGATTCAGCCAGCTCCCTGGGCTTGAGCACCGTGGCGTCGCCGCCCCAGCTCAAAACCCAGCGCTGCACTTCGGCGAGACTGGAGAGTTTCATCTTCAATTCCGCGCCACCATCCTTCAAGTCGCGCAAGGTCTGCGACGGATGCCATTTTTTTTCGCGGATAAAATCAGCAGCGCGGGCGTTGAAACGGATGACCACGTCAAACTCGCCTTCGCCGGAGTGGACGCCGAAGCTGTCGCGCAACCGTTTCTCCAGCGAAAATTTTTGCGTGCGCTCGAACGTTTTTCCCGTCGGCTGCACGGACTGGATGCGCGCGGGAACGAAGGTGCGGAGATCTTTGCGCGCATGGTCGTAGGCGAAGAGATACCACTCGCCGTTGATGTTCGCCAAGTGATACGCATCCACGAGGCGCGGCTCGGCGGCTTGGCCAGGCTTGCGGTAAAATAATTCCAACTGCTGCCGCTGCGCGACGGCCTTGGCGAGCGTGTCGAAAATTTCCAGATTCAAAATCGGCTCGGCGCGCGTGCGGAAAGAAATCGTCTGTTCGATGTCGGCGAGGTTCAGCGAAATGGTGTCGGGCAGCGCCTGCTCCATTTTTCGGATCGCGCTCAACAGTGGTTTCTCGAAGCTGGTGCCGCGATATTGTTGCAAGGCTTTTTCCGCGACGACGAGCGCGAAGATTTCGCCCTCGGTGATCTGCATGGTGGGAAAGCCGCTGACTTCGCCGGTGTAGTGATAGCCGTTGCGGCTGGCGTCGTATTCAATCGGCAGGTTCAGCCGGTCGCGCATGAACTCGATGTCGCGGTGGATGGTCTTGGTGGAAACTTCGACTTCGCGCGCGAGCTTGGTGGCGTTGGGAAATCCGCCGGCCTGCAACGCCTGATGAATGCGCAACATGCGCTCCAGCGGCGGACGGGAGTGGAGGGCAGGTTGATGCGTGATGCGTGATGCGTGATTTTTGGACGCTGTATGAACGGTTTTATCACGCATCACGCATCACGCATCAGAATTTTTTCTACGCGCCCGCCGCCATCTTCGCCAAAAACTCGTCGTTGGTCTTGAATTTTTTCAGCGCGGCGGTGAGCGTCTCCATCGCCTCGACGGGGTTCAAGTCCACCATCGTGCGGCGCAGCTTGCGGATGGCTTCGAGATTTTTGGGCGCGAACAATTTTTCCTCCTTGCGCGTGCCGGACTTCGGGATGTCAATCGCGGGATATAAACGGCGGTCGGAAAGTTTGCGGTCCAGGATCAGCTCCATGTTGCCGGTGCCTTTGAACTCCTGGAAAATCAGCTCGTCCATGCGGGAGCCGGTGTCAATCAGCGCCGTGGCGATGATCGTGAGCGAGCCGCCGTTCTCGATCTTGCGCGCGGAGGCGAACATCTTGCGCGGAATCTCCAGCGCGCGCGCGTCCACGCCGCCGGACATCGTGCGGCCGCTGCCGCCGTGCGCGCTGTTGTAGGCGCGGGCGATGCGCGTGAGCGAATCCATCAGCACGAAAACGTCCTTGCCGGATTCCACGATGCGGCGGCAGCGCTCGATCATGAAGCGCGAGAGCCGGACATGCGTGTCAATTTCCATGTCGTTCGAGGACGCCACGACCTCGGCCTTCACCGAGCGCTGAAAATCCGTGACTTCCTCGGGACGCTCATCAATCAGCAAAACCATCGTGTGAACTTCCGGATGGTTGGTGGTAATGGCGTTGCAGATTTGTTTGAGGATGGTGGTCTTGCCCGTGCGCGGCGGGGCGACGATGATGCCGCGCGTGCCTTTGCCAATCGGCGTGACGAGATCAATCACCCGCGTCTCCATGATGTCGGACGTGGTTTCAAGCTGATATTTTTCAATCGGATCAATGCTCGTCAGGTTCTCAAAGCGCACGGCCTTGGTGTAATCCTGAAAGACCATGTCGTTGACCTTGTCCACCGTCTTGAGCTGCGGGCTGGTGCCGCGATGCGGCGGCTGCGTGGCGCCCTCCACAAAGCTGCCCTCGCGCAGAAAGCTGCGGCGGATGGTGTCGGGCGTCACGAAAATGTCCGTGGGCTTGGGATGAAAATGGTTCTGCGCGGTGCGGAGAAAGCCGAAGCCCTTCTCGGAAATTTCGAGAAAGCCGGCACCGTAGTTGGGATTGACGGCGGTGTCGCCGTTTGCCTGTGTATCGCTCATAAAAATGTTGTGGCCGAAGGCTGAAACCCTTCCGAAAAATTGCTGGAAAAGTGAACGGTTGGAAAATGTCCCCGGCCAGATGCCGCAGACTAAAACCTTCGACAGGTGGTTAATTACGCGGAAACGCGTGTAAACGCAAACTTTATTTTCGCCCGCGCCGCCATGCGAGAAGCAGACCGCCCAAAGCAAACAAGCCAAATGTGCCCGGTTCTGGAACGGGGATAATGTTCTGCGTTCCAACGAAAGTGCCGCCGCCTTCTATTTCAAGCGCGCTGTCCAGCATCTGAATTACGCCTTGATTGTTCACAAATAAATGAGGTTTCTATATTTGAAATCCGTTGTGCAAATACCCTCACACTTTTTCCCAAACCGCCTTCAAATTCTTCTTTGAATTTTTTACGCGGTGATTTTTACCTTGCGAATCCACAAACCAAAAATCAATCGCCGTTGCGTCAAATTCTGGTTTATACAAAGTATTGTCCCCGTTCTCATACCAATGTTCCCAAAATTCATTTTCTTTGAATGTTTGCCCGTCTGGATGCCCTAACACATCACCACCGCCAGAGCCGTCATCATATTGAAAATGTATTTGCGTTAAAATTATTGGCCGTCGCCCCACATTTACAGCTTTAATATAAACACCACGTCCGCCATGCTCGCCGCGATTAAAGAAACGGCAGCTTGTTACAAGCTTTGCTCTGTCCCTGCGATAATTGAAAAATGAGATAAGCAGACTACAGACAGAAAGAACAAACGCACTAATTGCTATCCAATCTTTTAAAACAAATTTATTTGCATTTAAATTGCGAGTTTCGACCCTAGCAACTTGCGTAACTGGCAGTTTTGCAGGTTCAAATGGATTCGTGTTTAATACAGATGAAATAGTTACTATATTCGTATCAATACTATTAGTTGTTGTAGGAATTGTAGAAAGTCTGGTTTGATTTTTAGGCTTTCCTCCAAATTTATCCAATCCCCTTATGACATAAATTGATAAAAAGTTTGAAACCAAACAGACGGTCAGAATTAGAAATACACAGATAGCCAGAACTACAATAAATCTAAACCAAAAGTGTTTCATCTTATTCCCGACCCAATACCGTGCGCGGAGCAACGCAGCACTGTCACGAACGAAATCTTGAATAAGCCTAATTCTTACAAGATGTCTATAAGCCATTTTTACTATGAAAATAGCTATAGCTCCAACTGGCAAGACTAATAGTATTGGAATCAATTCATCCAAATACTCGCGAAATCCAAGAATCCAGTTAAATAAAATAATCAAACCACAAATCATTAAACAAACCCAAAATATAATTAGTGGGATTTCCGCGTCGTTGTCTAAGTCCTTTGGAAGTTTCCGAGCCACTTCAATTATGAGTAGCATAGTGATTGCCAAGGTTACAAAGGAAAGATATTTGCCTATGGCTGGAATAGGCAACGCATTACCAAAAAGTGTTAGTGCGGCGAATACGCCCAGAACAGAGAGAAGCCTCTGATATTGTTCAACAAAGTCACCCAAAGATAATTTCTTCTTTGGTTGAATGACTTCATGGTTCTCGGTAGGTTCTGACATATTCAATTTGCTCCTGAATCCATTTTCATCGGCACAACTGCTTCTACATCGGTATGCAATGCGGCCATGCGCCGATAATCTGCCTGACTAGGCGAAGTGTCAAACAGGGTTTTAACGAGCCTGCCAAGCTCACCAAACATCCTATTGGGTATCCACTTTTTTGTTATCCTCATCCGGTTGACCGTTGGGTTAATGAATTACAGTCGCTTGTAAACAGGTAAAACACAGATAAAAAGCCGAGGTTTTGCACCTCGGCTTTGGTGGAGTGATTTTTTGACAGGCGTTCAGCCGCCCACTTCCGCGCGGGCTTCCGCTGCGAGCGCGGTGCTCAAGTAACGTTCGCCGGTCGAGCAGGCGATGGTCACGATGACTTTGCCTTTGTTCTCCGGACGCTTGCCGACTTCGATGGCGGCGATCACATTCGCGCCCGTGGAGATGCCGACGAGGAGGCCCTCTTCCTTCGCAAGCCGGCGCGCCATCGCAAACGCATCGTCATTGGAAACTTGCACGCACTCGACAATCTGCGGATGGCCCGCGCTGTCCTTCAAATGCAGATTGTTCGGCACAAATCCCGCGCCCGTGCCTTGAATTTTGTGCGGGCCGGGTTTCACCGGCTGGCCGGCAAGCGTCTGCGAGATGACCGGGGAATCTTTCGGTTCCACCGCGATGGCCTGGAACGAAGGCTTCTTCGGCTTGATGACTTCCACGCAGCCGGTGATGGTTCCGCCCGTGCCGACGGCGGCGACGAGAATGTCAATCTTGCCATCCGTGTCGTCCCACAATTCCACCGCCGTGGTCTTCGCGTGAATGGCCGGGTTCGCCGGATTGTTGAACTGCTGCGGAATCCAGGAGTTGGGCGTTTCCTTCGCCAGCGCTTCGGCCTTGGCAATCGCGCCCTTCATGCCTTCCGCGCCGGGCGTCAAAACGAGTTTCGCGCCGAGCATCGCCAGCAGCGTGCGCCGTTCGACCGACATCGTTTCGGGCATCGTCAAAATAATCTTGTAGCCCTTGGCCGCCGCGACGAACGCGAGCGCGATGCCGGTGTTGCCGCTGGTCGGCTCGATGATGGTGGTGTCCTTCGTCAACACGCCACGCTTCTCGGCGTCCTCGATCATCGCCGCGCCGATGCGGTCTTTCACGCTGCCGAGCGGATTGAAAAATTCGCACTTCAGGAGAATCGTGGCGTCCACGCCGGCGGTGACCTTGTTCAGTTTGACCAGCGGCGTGCGGCCGACGGTTTCGATGATGTTGTTGTAGATGCGTCCCATAATTTTTTTTGGTTTGGTGGTTGATCCGTTTCGCGTGGGGAAATCTTGGCGAAAAGCGGATGGCGGGCAAGTTTTAATTCACGGCACAAAAACCGCTCTGCCTTTTCCCTCTCCCCTCCGAGGGGAGAGGGCCAGGGTGAGGGGTGCCCCCAAAAAATCAGCGCGGCTCCTTTTGCAAAACTCCACCCCTCATCCTCAATCCTTCTCCCCTCCGAGGGGAGAAGGAAGTCCGAAGGACGTCGCTCCGCCATGAATGCGGCGCGCGGCAAAGTTTGCACAAAATAATTCTCGAAACCCGCCCGCCCCGCATAACGTCCAGCAGAAATCCGGCAAACATTTTGAAATTCAGCTTTTCACCGGGAGACATTTGCAACAACATCTGGGCACCACCCAGACAAACAAAAAATAAAAAATGAAAGCACACAAAACTAAATCGTTGGATCGTCGGAATTTTCTCAAGCTGGCCGGGGCGGCCATCGTCCTGCCCACCTTTCTGCCCGGCTGCGTCATGGGGCGCGGCGGCAAGACGCCGCCGTCCGGCAAAATCAATCTCGGCGTGATCGGCTGGGGCATGCAGGGGCCGGGCAACACCAAGTCGTTTCTCGCCGAGGCCGACTGCCGCGTGGTGGCCGCGTGCGACCTGGACAAAAACAATCTGCGCAGCGCCGTTGACACCATCAACGAGCATTACGAGAACAAGGACTGCGCCGCGTATCACGACTACCGCGAGCTGCTCGCGCGGCCCGGCCTCGACGCCGTGATGATCGCCGTGCCGGATCATTGGCACGCGCTGATCTCCACGGAAGCCGCGCGCCGCCAGCTCGACATCTACGGCGAAAAGCCGCTGGCCAAAACCATCGCGGAACAGCAGGCCATCGTTCATGCCGTCCAGAAAAATAAAATCATCTGGCAGACCGGTTCGTGGCAGCGCTCCGTGCCGACGTTTCACAAGGCGGCGGAAATTGTCCGCAACGGGCTTATCGGCGAAGTCACGCGCGTGGAAGTCGGCCTGCCCGCCGGCCATCATGATTTCGCCGGCACCGCGCCGGAGCTGCAGCAAAAACTGGCCGCGCTGAACCTCAGCGACTTTTCCAAAGTCACGCCGGGAACTGCGGCGTGGAAAATCGCCGTCAGCGAACCGCCCGCCGAACTGGATTACGAAACGTGGATCGGGCCGGCGCGCATGGAACCGTATATCAAGCAGCGCGTCCACAAGGACTGGCGCTGGAATTACAACACCGGCGGCGGCCAGTTGCTCGACTGGATCGGCCATCACTGCGACATCGCGCACTGGGGCATGGATTGCGACCGCTCCGGCCCGTCGGAAATTGAAGGTCACGGAGAATTTCCCGCGGCGGACGCGCTGTGGAACACCTGCACGAAATACCGCATTGAACTCAAGTATCCGCGCAACCTCACCATGGTCATCGCCGGCGGCCACAGCGACATCAAGAGCGGCACGAAATGGATCGGCACCGAAGGCTGGGTCTGGGTGGATCGCGGCGGCTTTGAAGCCTCCAATCCCGAATGGAAAAAAGGCAAGACGCTCCCGGAAGAACTCCGCAAGGTGAAATTGTATCAGTCCCCCGGCCACCAGCGGAATTTCCTGGACTGCATCAAGTCACGCCAGCCCACCATCACGCCGGTGGAAACCGCGCATCACTCCGCCATTCCCGGACATCTCAGCCTGATCTCCATGCTCACCGGCCGGAAAATCAACTGGGACGTGAAGAGCGAAAAAATCATCGGCGATGCCGCCGCCAGCGAACTGCTCACCCGCCCGTATCGCGCGCCGTGGCATCTGGCGTGAAGCCGGCAAAAGCAAGAAACATCGAACATTCAACATTCAACGCCGAACATCCAATGCGGATGTTCGGCGTTTACAGTTCTTTGATGTTGAGCGTTGAATGTTGAACGTTGAATGTTTTTCCATCCGTCGTAAAAACAATAAGTCCCGGCCCAATCCCGCAAACGGGATCGAACCGGGACAAATGGGGGATGGGAGTTCGCCAATCTCTCTTTCCCGCACCGGCATTAGGCGCGCGCCCTTTCGGGGGCTGCCGGTTTCCCGACGCCATTCTCCACGGCAAGCGGAGTTTTCGGCCTCGTAGCAGGGCCGTCCAGCACCTTGCGGCCGCTGGATTTCGAGTGAGGCTTTTCAGCCCGCTTCGGCTGGTGGTTGCGCCACCGGCCTGCGAACCAGGTCAAGACACGCCTGCGATTTTTTCGTTCGCGTCTTGACCACTGGCTCCGGGTCAGCCACCGCTTTTGACGGTGCGTTCGCCCGGCGCCACGGGTCTCGCCTCTTCACTCTCAAGTTGCATTTTATCCACAGTCCAGCGGTGTCGTTTTAAACATCGCCGGCGCTTGGAAGTTTTTCACGCGGCTTGCCCGGCCGACGTGTCCTTCCCGATGCGTCCGCTCTTTTTGTCCGCCTTTCGGCGTTTTTCGTTTGGCGGTCCCAACTTTTTTATTTATCGGACCCGCCAGAGTCGTCCGCACCGTGCTGATGCACAGTAGCAACTGTTCACCCTCTGGGTGACTGCGATTCATCCAGGCTCGAAACCGGCCCGGACTACTTGACTCAACTCGGAACGGTTTCTCATCGTCCCTCGCTGCCAAGTCCCTCATTCGCATTTGACGATGTGCGAACATCGCCAGAGGAACTGGTGAATTCTGCCTCGCCGAACTTGCGCTCGGTTTCAGAGGAGCCGGGACAACCAGCCTGTCCCAGCTTTTCCCCGGTCGCCCGGGATTATCTTGAAACGAACAACTTTAATTTTACTCTCCGCTGCCCGCTTCGTTCTTTCAATGAACTGTGAACAGCCTAGCAGAAATTTTATTTCTGCCCACGATTTGATATGCACAGCTTGTCCACCGAAAGCCGGCGGTGAAGAAGCTGTGGATAACGAATAATACCCAATGGAATCATGGCTCAAGCTGTTTTCAGCCTGCGATTTATTCACCGCTTTTTTGGTGAATGAAAACGGCGGTGAACAAGTTGCCGGAATAAAATTTAACGCAAAGGCGCAAAGCCGCGAAGGGCGCAAAGTTTTTCTGAAAAAGAAATTTCGTTTCGCCCCGCTTCGCGTCTTTGCGCCTTTGCGCCTTTGCGTTAAAATTCCGCGCCGTTCACCCCAGATGATTGGCCGCGTCCGCAAAACCGGCGACCACTTCCTCGCGCGTTTTCAAGTTGCGGATGCGGACGTAGGAATCACTTTCGGCGCGGACGGTGTGCGCCACCTTCAAATCCTGCGCGCGCTTGAACTGCTTGTCCGGCTTCGTAGTGGTGAGCGGATAATCCACCGCAAATCCCGCCGCGCGCAAATCCTGGATCAGCTTCAGCGAAATGCCGCGCAAATTTTCGTCCTCGATCAGCACGAAGACGTCCATCGTCGAATCGAATTTTGGCAGCACGCCGCGCGCCTTGAGCAGTTCCTGCAGCACCACGTCGCCCATGCCGAAGCCGAGCGCGGCCAGGTCCACCTTGCCGCCGCTGATGAGTTTCACGAGATTGTTGTAACGGCCGCCGCCGGCGATGGCGCGGAATTCCCCCTTGCGATCAAACGCCTCGAAGACGACGCCAGTGTAATACGCGAGTCCGCGAATCACCTGGTAATCAATCTTCACAAAATCTTTCAGCCCGCGCGCGGCAAGGTTGTCCAAAATGCTTTGCAATTCCGTCGTTGGTTTTCCGGACGCGATGAACGCGTTCACCGCCGCCAGTGAAAAACCCAGCGCCGACAATTTCTGTTCCGATTCCTCCGGCGACGCGCGCTCCAGCTTGTCTATGATTTGATAAAATTCGTATTCCGCCGCCGGAGCGCCGGTCTGTTGGAGTTCACGCTTTAGCGTGTCCCCCGAACAAGCTAAAGCTTGAACTCCAGCCGTTCCGTTGCGATAAAACTCCTGCCACGCGTTGCGGCTGCTCAAGCGGATGACAAAATCCTCGGCCGTCAAACCAAACGCGCGCAAGGTGTCAATGAGCAGCGCGATCAATTCCGCATCCGCCGCCGGATCGGTTTCGCCGATGAGGTCGGCGTTGAATTGAAAATGTTCGCGCAGGCGGCCCTTCTGCTGCTTCTCGTAGCGGAACAACTGCGGGATGGCAAACCACTTGATGGGCTTCTTGTAATTGCGCTCATGCGCCGCCACCATGCGGGCCAGCGTGGGCGTCATCTCCGGCCGCAGGGCGACATGACGTTTGCCCTTGTCCACGAAATCAAAAAGCTGGCCGACGATTTCCTCGCCGCTCTTGGTGGTGAAGAGTTCGAGCGGTTCGAGCGGCGGGCCATCGTATTCGCGGAAGCCGTAGCGGCGGGCCACCGTGCGCCACTTCTCAAAAATATATTGGCGCGCGTCGGCGCTCCACACATCGGTGTGCGGCAGGGGTTCGGGATAAAAATCGCGGAAACCGGGCAATCGTTCCATGCGGACAGGATAAAAAAAATTTCCGATTAGGAAAGAACGGAGTGGCACAGGCGTCTCGCCTGTGAGTTTCTGGCCTCACGGTGTTTGAACCACGAATGGACACGAATAAACCCGAATGGACTTTTGCGGGCGCATCGCTCCGGCGCGCCGCTCTTGGCATGGCACACGACGGCGCGCATGGAGAGACGCGCCCTGCCAGCGCCCGGACATTGCGCCCGTCAGGCCGCCGGCGCGTTGACATCCGCTTTGCAAACTGGTCTATCATTCCCTCATGCCAACGTCATTTGCCGTGCGGACTTCCGGCCGGTCCGCCTCGAGCCTGCTGTGCGGACTGGTTTTTGCCGCGCTGTCGTCAAGCTCCGCCGAAACCAATGCGCCCGCGCCCGCGCGCTACGAAACCCGCGCCGCCCACGACCCGAATGGCACCGGCCAATTTTTTTGCGGCCGCGAGATTGCGCTGGTGATGGGGCACGAGGCGGCGGACTGGCTGGAACGTCCGGATCGCGCCAAGGAGGAGCGCCCGGATCTGTTGCTGCCCGCGCTCAAGCTCAACGCCGGCGACGCGGTGGCGGACATCGGTTGTGGCAGCGGATTTTACACGCGCCGGCTGGCCAAGGCCGTTGGCACCAATGGCGTCGTCTTCGCCGTGGACATTCAGCCGGAGATGCTCGCGCTCCTCACCAACAAGCTGGCGGCGGAAAATATTTTCAACGTCAAACCCGTGCTGGGCACCATCACCGATCCGCAACTGCCGCGCGCGTCGGTGGATTTGATTCTGCTGGTGGACGTGTATCACGAGTTCGATCACCCGTTCGAGATGGTCGCGGCGATGGGTCAGGCGTTGAAGCCGGGCGGGCGCATGGTGTTCGTGGAGTTTCGCGGCGAAGATCCGGACGTGCCGATCAAGCGCGTCCACAAAATGACCGAAGCGCAAGTTCGCAAGGAGATGGCCATTCACCCGCTCGACTGGGTGGAAACCATCCGCACTTTGCCGCAGCAGCACATCCTCGTGTTCCGCAAAAAATCTTGAGCGAAACGCGGACCGCCGGGTCCGCGCAGGAAAACTTCACGCACCGACAATCTTCGTCGTCGTTTCCTTTTCGTCCCAGCCGCGCGTCGGCGCGGCGCTCTGGCAAATCACCATGCCATTGGCACAAATGCGCGGGCGGGGGTTGCGGCCGCAGCGGAGGCGGTCCGCCGGGAAGGAAACTCATACCATTTCTCAAAAACAATCGGCGCGTTGGCAGGGCGTCGCTGCCGCGACGCTGACGTGAATCACCGTTGTTGCGGGGAAGCGGCGCGGCAGC